>JAJYBA010000213.1 GCA_021779235.1 Bacillota bacterium | reverse complement strand
TTGAGCTTTTTATTCCAATATAGTTCCTCTTCTGTTTGTATTTTCTCCACTTCTATAACCTTATCAGCTAAGTCTACAAGTATAGTTTTCCAAGAGTTAAAATCTACTTTATAATTGTCTAGATCCTGTATTACTCCATGATATAATTCTTTTACGCCTGAGAACCCTTCTATTTCTTCACTAGCGAGCCTCATAGTGTCTTGTAGGCCCTTAGCTTGCATAGGATTAAGTATTGGATTGCTTAAATATTCCTCTAATGCCTGGCTAGTTACCCACAGATAACCAACTAAGTTCCCACTATCCACAGTGGACACATATCTAGGATAAAGCGGTGTTTTAGTTTTAGTATCATACCAATTATAAAAATGACCTTTATAAGTAGCCATGTCTTGCATGGAAGTCATGATCTTCCCTATTCTACTTACGGAGTCTATGATTCCTATATATCCTAAATCATAGGCAACTAAATTTGAGGTTAATCCCATACCCATATTGGTTGGTGAAGTTCTATGAGCTACCCCATTAGGTGGATCTTCTTGGTAATTATCGGGTCCAAGCCAATTATTTTCGTCGTTGACGAAATCCTCAAAATACGCCCAGGTTTTTCTACTTAATTTCCTTAAGAAGATCTTTTCTTCTTCTTGCATTTCAAGGGTTTCTAATCCTCTATCCTTGCTTATAACATAGGCAACTACGGGGCTTAAAAACCAAAGCATACAGGAAGGTATACTAAGAAGCCCAATACTTATACTTCTATTAAAAGCTAGAAATAGAATCAAAAGTGAAACCGCGCTTCCCATCCACATAGAAGCTATAAAATCTTTAAGACTTTTTCCGAGTCTCACCTCTACATCTGCTGCTGTCTGCCACTCTAACAAGTTTTTCTTGCTTACAGTTAATCTATATAAGGTTCTAATTATGGCATCTAACATCAAATATGCTTGAAAAGGTATAAAACAAAAAATCAAAAACACCTGCTCTATAGCCATCTTACTATTTTGAATTTTACCCGATAAACTTATACCTTTAGCAGGAGAAACTACAGCTTCGGTTACATCAAAAAGTATAGGTGCTAAAAGAGCAACAAAGGCTGTAATAAACCATTTATCTGTACCATCAGGCAATATTCCAGCTAAAGTTAATATAAGCAAAATTGTAATAGACGGTGCCAGTAGACTCCTTCTCATGTTATCCAATATTTTCCATTTAGACATTTTGTTTATTACTGAAGCTTTTTTAAGCCAAGGCAATAGTTGCCAATCTCCTCTAGTCCATCTGTGCAATCTCATAAAACTAGAATTGTAATAAGCTGGGTATCCATCTATAAACTCCACATCCGTAACTAAGGCAGTTCTAACATAAGCCCCCTCTAACAAGTCGTGGCTTAGCACAGTATTTTCAGGTATTTCATCTCTTAACATATAATTAAAAACATCTACATCATAAATACCTTTTCCGGTAAAAATTCCTTCTCCAAATAAATCCTGATATACATCAGATACAGCAGTAGTGTACATATCTATACCTGTTTCACCAGAAAATATCTTTGAAAATAAGGTTTTGTTTGCGCTAAGAATAGATACACCTATCCTTGGTTGCATTAAACCATAGCCGCGACTCACGTTCTTGTTACCATGGTTTATAACAGCATTATTTAATGGATGCGCCATAGCCCCTATTAGTTTTTTAGCTGAATCCCTTGGAATTTTTGTGTCCGCATCTAATGTAATAACGTATTTAACCTTTCTAAGTTCCTGCGCATCACTGCTGATTACGTTGTAACTAGTATTTTCATTACCTCGCAGAAACTCATTAAATTCCATAAGTTTTCCACGTTTTCTTTCCCAACCAATCCACTTGTTTTCTTTTTTATTGTACTGTCTATATCTGTTTAAAAAGAAAAAGATTTTCTTTCCATCCTTGCAATATTTTTTATTTAAACCTTCTATGGCTAAAAGCCCTACATTCACTACTTCTTTATCTTCTTCTTCATCTTCACTATCACTATCTTTAAAATCTCCAAGTAATGCAAAATATAGGTTGTTTTGAGCGTTAGCTAAATAGTGTATTTCTAAATCATGTACTAACTCTTTTACCCTAGAAGTATTATTTAGTAAGGTTGGAATTACTACTACAGTGCTATATTTCTCTGGTATTACCTCTTTAAAATCCATTTTAGGAATAAAAGAAGGAGTACTCAAAACATTCACACTCCAGTTAAAGATTGATATCGCTATTTCGCTACAGGGTACTAATATGACAATTATAGCTACAACATATCTCCATAGTTCTTTGTCATTGTCATTTAATAAACTGAGTAGTATAAATAGACCTATTATCATCACTGTAAATGCAATAATGCTACCTATATAAAAATTTTCTCTATTCTTATTTGTACTATTTTTAAGCCCTTGTATACCAATATTCTTATATCCTATTTTTTCCTTCAATTCATGAAGTCCTTCATCGATCAAATAATACCCTACATGCTGCTTATAGGTATTATTTTCTGATACCTCAATCTCATTGCAACATTCAATAGCCTTTTTTGCTATATAAGATTCTGGAAGCTTTGTATATTTAGATATTTTTTCTATTTCATGTCTATACTTATCTCTAGACTGAAAATCCATTTCTCTGTAAACGCAAGATGGGTCCTCTCTCAAAATGCTCTCTACAGAGCTTAGTTTTTCAAAATAGTTTCTCCAATTTAAACCTTCTATGGCTCTTATACTATTAATACAATTTCCCATAGATATTTGAAAATTAGCTTCTATTTGATGCTCTAAAGATATAATTTTTTCTGAACTTGTTTCCTCCGCGTAAAGTTTTTCGTCTATAAAATCATAAACTTCTTTTGAGTCAATACCATTATCTCTTAAGAGTTTCAACAATCTTTCTGTAAAATGAGAATTAAATGTCAACTTTTCACTATTTAATAAAGATACTTCTGTGACAACTTTACCTTCATTAAAGGCATTAATTAATCGCTCTGCAACGAGTT
>JAJYBA010000212.1 GCA_021779235.1 Bacillota bacterium | reverse complement strand
AGTTCCTGTAACCGCTCTATCAGCTGCTCCTCCAGCATGATTAATTTGCATAACAGCCTTTGATCCATTATCCTTAATTACTCTTGCTAATTTTTTTAATCCTTCAATATCACTATCCTCTGACACCGAAAGTTGCCCATTGCTTGCTTTTCCTTGTACATTTATAAAACTATGCTCGATGATAATTAAAGATATATAGCCACCTTCTGACTTTTCTTTATAATAATTTAAAATATCTTCACTTACCTTACCATCACCTTGTGATTTAGCTGTAGCCATTGGTGGCATAACTAACCGATTATTTAACTCTAAATTTCCTACTTTTAATGATTTAAGTAAATTGCTCATTTGAACCCTCCATAATCTTTTCATTATAATGAAATATAACTATATTATACCTCAAATCATTCAAAGTTTTAGTTATATATTATTTTTTCTTCTTACCTAATTTTCTATAAATTTTTATTTGTCTAATCTCCACCATACCAATTCCTCAACTTCACCTTCATCGGATTTTTCAACAGTTTCATTGTATTTAATAAACCCATTTTTCTCTAATACTCTATGAGATGCAATATTAGTTTTGTCGGTGTCTGCTACAATTGATAAGGCTTTTGGATTTGTAAATATCCATTTTATTAACCTTTCTACTGCTTCAGTCATATATCCTTTGTTTTGATACGGCTCTTCTGTACCATATCCTATTACTACCTCACCATTTTCATTGGGACAGCCTTTTATCATAATACCTGCTACATTACAATTTTCATCTTTGCATACAACTATCCATAAAGTTTCCCACAAATATTGCTCCTTATTTCTAATAACTTTTTTCAGTCTATTCTTATGAGCAGTTCTAACCCCTTCATCCCAAACCATATCAGTTATTTTTAAACCTAACTTTTCTTCCATTTTATTAGTATTTTCTATATACAATCCATAATTTTCTATATCCAATGGGATGATTTTTACTCTTTCAGTAATTAATTCTAGCATTTATTCCCCTCCAAGTTTTTCAATTTTATTATATATATATTTTGCATGGATTATGTATTTATATCAAGAGAAAGAATTATTATAACTAATTTTTCCTTTTACTTGAAACTTAAGGTTTTTATATTGTATCATAATTATAATATTAATTTACTGTGGAGGATAAAAATGGTCAAAAATATAATCTTTGATATAGGAAATGTATTACTAGAATTTAAACCTTTAGATTATCTTAAAAGAACTTTTAATGATGAGAATCTTGAAAAGCTTCTTTACAAAGAAATATTTCAATGTGAAGAGTGGGTTCACTTAGATAGAGGAATATTAACTCAAGATGAGGTTGTAAAATTAATATCTTTAAGAAACCCTAAGTATGAAGTACATATTAAGAAATGTATGGATAATTGGATTGAAATATTGACGCCTATTGAAGGAACAGTAAAAATTCTAAGTAAACTAAAGGAAAATGGTTATAAATTATATCTTCTTTCAAATTTTCATTCCTTAGCATTTGAAACTGTTTATTCTAAATATGATTTTTTTAAATATTTTGATGGAGGTATAATATCCTATAAGGAAAAGCTTCTAAAGCCAGAAAATAAAATATACACTAAACTCTTAGATACCTATAATCTAAATGCAGAAGAATGTTTATTTATTGATGATACCTTAGTAAATATTGAAGCAGCGAATATTCTTGGAATTAATACGCTTCATTTTGAAAGTTATGAAACCTTGAAAAAAAGCTTAGATAAATTTATTTAAGCTTCAATTAAAAATAAAATAGAAGCAGGGACCCCTAATAATTCAGGGTTCCCTGCTTCTATTTGATGTCTAATTATTAACTAGCAACTTTTTTCTTACCATCTGTTGCTTTCTTATAAGCCTCAAGCTGCTTTGGATAAGTCTTTGGAATTATAGTCTCCCATAACTCAGCACCCTTAATACCTAATTTTGATGGTATAAATACAGGATCAATACCAAGCTTCTTCTGAGCTTCGTAGTCCTTAAGTGTAGCCATACCTGTTTTCCTTAGTAGTAATATAACAATTATGTTGAACCAAGCCATGGCACCAACACCAGCTGAACCGAAGTTCCAAATAACATCGGCTTGTGATATAGCACCAATAAATACGCCAGCAGCTAATATAGTTCTGAATACGTTAAGGGTCATCTTATAAGCCTTTGTATTTTTGCTGTCCTTAAATAGATAGCCTACATTGGAATCTGTATAAAATGCATATGCAAAAACAGTTGTAATACTGAAGAAAAATAACGCTATTGCAACGAAAGCACCACCAAAGCCAGGAATAAATGAGCTTACAGCTGTTTGTGTAAAGTTCCCCTTGTCTATTCCAGGAACTAGTTGAGTTATAAATCCACCACTAGCAGATACAACGTTATATGAACCTGTTACAAGGATCATTATAGCTGTTGCAGTACATACGAATAATGTGTCAACGTATACAGAAAAGGCTTGTACAAGACCTTGCTTAGCTGGGTGTGAAACCTCAGCAGCACCTGCAGCTTGAGCTCCAGTACCTTGTCCAGCTTCATTTGAGAATATTCCTCTCTTAACACCCCATGCTACTGCACTACCAAAAACACCACCAAACATTGCATTAGCACCAAATGCTGAGCTAAATATCAGACCGAATACATCACCTATTTTTGAAAAATTAACACCAAGGATCACTAGTGCTAATATAATATAAGCTATAGCCATAAGTGGAACTATAAATTCAGCAGTTTTTGCAATTCTCTTACCACCACCAAAAATTACTGCTACAACTACTACCGTATAAATTATACCCCAAATAAGCGGCGATACAGAAAATGCTGAACCAGCAGCTACAACGAATGAGTTAGATTGTATACCTGGAAGCAATACTCCACAGGAAATAAGTGCAAGTATAGCAAATGCCTTACCAAGAACTTTGCTCTTTAGTCCTTTTTCGATATAGTATGCAGGACCACCACGATACTCACCGTGAACTTCTTCCTTCCATACTTGAG
>JAJYBA010000211.1 GCA_021779235.1 Bacillota bacterium | reverse complement strand
TATTATAAACTTACTAATGTGCTAGGTAATAATATTTATAATTATGATAGTGATGATGTAGTGTATATTTGGGAAAATTATTTAGAAAATGATATAGTAGATATGAATTTAACTTTTTTTGCAAAAGAAGGACAAGTATACAGGCGGTTTGATGAACATCATTCAGAGAGGGCTTATAAAGATGAATATGTAGAAAGTATTTTAAAAGAAATTGGATTTGAAATAATTAAAAAAATGGATAACTACGAGGATAAAGTAGTAAGTGAAAGCACAGAACGAATATGTTATGTTCTTAAAAAATAAAAAATAAGAATTTGTTTAAAGGTTAATACTATCAAGAGTTTATAGGAGGAATAATATATGGATAAATTAGTTAGAGCTACCGCAAAGGAAGGCCAGGTTAGAATATTTGCTGCAATAACTACGGAGTTAGTAAATGAAGGAGTTAGAATGCATCAATGTGCTCCTACAGCTGCAGCTGCTTTGGGTAGGATGTTAACAGCAGGTACTCTTATGGGGACTATGCTAAAGTCACAGCACGATAGTCTTACGCTACAGATTGCTGGCGGAGGAGAAGCTAAGGGAGTAGTAGTAACTGCTCATGCTGATGCAAGTGTAAAAGGGTACATAGGAAATCCTAATGTAGATTTGCCTGCAAATAGTCAGGGGAAACTTGATGTAAGTGGTGCAATAGGTAAGGACGGTTATTTAAGGATTGTAAGAGATATGGGGCTAAAAGAGCCATATGTTGGTCAAGTACCAATTTACACAGGTGAAATTGGAGACGATTTAGCTTATTACTTTACTGTTTCAGAGCAAACTCCTTCAGCTGTGGGTCTCGGAGTTTTAGTAGACACAGACATGAGCATTAAAGCTTCAGGAGGGTTTATAATCCAAATGATGCCTGGTGCAGATGAATTTTTAGCTGATATAATAACGTACAGACTTGAAGAAGTTCCATCCATAACTGAATTAATAGCAAAAGGTATGAGTATTGAAGAAATTTTAGAGTTTATTTTTGAAGATATGGGACTTAAAATACATGAAGAAATTAAACCTACATATAAATGTGACTGCTCTCGGGAAAGAGTTGAAAGGGCATTAATAAGTATAGGCAAAACGGATTTAGAAGAATTATATAATGATGGTAAATCAGAAGAAATTAAATGTCATTTTTGTAATAAGAATTATGAATTTAATCATGAAGACATTGGACAACTACTGAAAAATGTTAATTCTTAGATGAAAGTGTATTTTTTTGAACAAGAGCATGTAGTATATGTGTTCTTGTTTTTTTAATACCGTAAGAAAATATAAACCATATTTAATAGTAATATATTCTTACTTTACTACATGTTGCAAAGCGTAGAAAAATAGAGCAAACTTGACAATTGAGGAGCATAAGTGAAATAGACATGAATACACACTATATTTGCTGTTGACAACTTTAAGAAAATTTTATAAGATAGTAATGTACTCAGCGACGAGATAGCAGAGAACAAAGTAGTAAAATGGTTAATGTATAAAAGTATTGACAAGTTTTGCGAAATGGTGTAAACTATAATAGTTGAATGAAGACATGTGGGAGCATAGCTCAGCTGGGAGAGCATCTGCCTTACAAGCAGAGGGTCACAGGTTCGATCCCTGTTGTTCCCACCACATATGGCCCAGTGGCTCAGTTGGTTAGAGTGCCGGCCTGTCACGCCGGAGGTCGAGGGTTCGAGTCCCTTCTGGGTCGCCATTTAAATTTAATAAATTAAAAAATAATGTGGCTGGATAGCTCAGTCGGTAGAGCAGAGGACTGAAAATCCTCGTGTCCCTGGTTCGATTCCTGGTCTAGCCACCAGTTTTTGCGGGAGTGGCTCAGTGGTAGAGCGTCACCTTGCCAAGGTGAACGTCGCGAGTTCGAATCTCGTCTTCCGCTCCAATTAATGGCGCTATAGCCAAGTGGTAAGGTCAAGGTCTGCAAAACCTTTATTCCCCGGTTCAAATCCGGGTGGCGCCTCCATAATAAAACCCTTAGAACTTTAGAGTTCTAAGGGTTTTATTAATTTCTTAATGTTTATTTATACTTCTTCTCTCTGTTCTTGAGATGAAATCTACATAATTTAATAAAATATTCCAATTCAGAAACTTAACCACATTTCAGCATCGCAGATGATGATTTAATGCAATTCGATATTTTCACGTTAATTTTCTCCAATAAATAAAAAATCAATTATATCATAAATTTATATATTATTAATTTAGCAAGAAGTAATTGTACCGTTTATTAAGGAAAACTGTTAATAAAAAGGCTATTATGTTAAAATATAGTAAATGAAACGACCGATGTATGAGAGGAGAAACAACTGTGATAGAAAAAATTGAACCTTATAAAGGAATTGCCACTATTTATGAGAAAGTAAGACCTTCCTACCCGGAAAAGTTAATTCAAGATGTAATTTCTAAAACGGGAATTGAATTAAGTGATAAATTATTGGAAATTGGTGCGGGAACAGGAAAGGCAACCATACAATTTGCTGAAAAAGGATTCAGGATTCATGCAATAGAGTTAGGTGAAGATATGGCGGAAATACTTAAAGAGAAGTGTATTGAATATCCAAAGGTTTCTCTAGAAGTTACTTCTTTTGAAAAGTGGAATTTTGAAAACTATAAAAAATTTGATGTGATTTATTGTGCACAGGCGTTTCATTGGCTTGATACCAATATTAAATATAAGAAATGTCATGAACTTTTGAACAGTCATGGATATCTTGTGTTATTTTGGTATAACACCGATGAGGCTGAGTTAGATGAAACGAAAATAATTGATGAAAAAGTTGAAAAAATAGTTCAAAAATATGTTGCTGATTATTTTATCGATAAAGGAAAACCTAAAAGGCGTACTCATTTGGGGATGTCAAATAAAGATGAGAGAGAAGCAGAAATAGAAGCTTCAGGTTTGTTTGAGATGATTGAAAAAATTGAATACACACAAGAAATAAAGAATAATGCACAACAGTATTTGCAAGCAAAAAA
>JAJYBA010000210.1 GCA_021779235.1 Bacillota bacterium | reverse complement strand
GTAGTTGCTACTGCTGTAGGATGATGAGCATAGTCATCGAAAACCTTAATATCATCAATATCTGCTAATAATTCTAGCCTTCTTCCTATTCCTTTGAAATTTTCAAAAGAATTCTTTATTGCATTTATATCAACACCTAACTCTAAGGCAGTAATTAATACTCCTAAAGAGTTCAGAACATTATGCTTACCCATAAGTCCAAGTTTAAAATTATTTTCTTTATCTCCATTTACTACTTTAAATGATGAATATTCAGGTGTATTTGAATTCAGTTCTGCTTTATACTCCATGTCAAAAGGAAATTCAAGCTTATTATCTATATAATATCCAATAACTTTTACTCCTTCTTCCTTTAACCAGTCTTTTAATTCACATAATATTTCTCTATTAGCTGTACTTTCTTCATTAACAATTAAAATTTTCGGACCTTTAAGCTTTTTTATAAAGTTTTTAAAAGAATCCTTAACTTCATTTATATCCTTGAAAAACTCTGGATGATCCATTTCCACATTATTTATTATAGCTATTGAAGGGCTGTAATTTAAAAAGTTATTATTGAATTCATCGGCTTCACATACAAAGTACTTTGACCTTCCTAGCCTGTATCCTCCACCCCAATTCTTAAAGGTTGCTCCAGCTTCAACAATTGGATCCAGTCCACCATGCTCTAAAACAAGTCCCATTAAAATTGTAGTTGTAGATTTACCATGTGTACCTGCAATGGAAACAACAAATTTTTCATTTTGTATATATTCAGATGAAAATTCCTGCCATGTCATTAAAATTCCTCTTTTTTTAGCTTCCAGTATTTCTGGATGATTAGGCGAAATATCCAAAATAGCAGGTGATATAGCTAAGATATCAATATCTTCTATATGACATAAATCATGACCTCTTAAAACCTCTATATTATTTTCTACAAGAGCATCCTTATAATACCCTGACACATTCAAGTCACATCCTGACACATCAAACCCCATATTTTTTGCAATAATTGCTATAGGTGCAGCTCCACTTCCACATATACCCATGAAATGTACTTTTCTTTTATTTTCCAATATAATTCACTCCTATTATAATATTACTTAGATTAAGACTAGGTTTTAGAAAAATCTTTATATTGATTATAAACCATATATTTACATAATACAATATAAGAAAAGTCCACCAGTGAAGGCGGACAACAACATTTTTTTAGATGTAGTTTTAGACTTTACACTTTAAATACTTTTAGGAAAAATCCTTCCTAACACACATTCATAACCTCTTTTGACTTTGCAACTTTGCTAAAGCTAATCAAAGCTCTACAACCTATGTCTAAATCAGTTTCTCTGGAATAAATTTAGAGGAAATCCTCTTTATTAATATATAATCAAGTATAAGAAGAACCATGCCTGCTATCAACATAACAAGGTTACTGAGCATAAGCACACCTGTCATTTGACCTACCAATATGAGAACTACTGGAAGGACAAGAAGACCGCTTACCTGTTGGGCTTCTTGAAAGGTTTTTGACTTTGCTGATACCATCACCGTAAAGATTAAGGATAATAAACTAATTGCTGGTGAAATCCAAAGTATGATAAGGAGCCATTTTATATCTGGGAAAATAAGTCCTCCAAAATGGATGAAGCCTCCTATATTGACTATAATTCCAAAGGCTATAAAGGAAAATAGGGTTATTATATAAGAGGGTATAAAAACCCCTAAAATTTTTGCCCTTAGCAGCTGTTCCATAGATATTGGCGTGTAAAGTAGGGTCTCAAGTGTTTTGTGTTCCTTTTCGCCTACAAAACTGCTTGCTCCAATAATTCCTGAACACATTATGGGAATTATAAGGAAGTATGATGGAAACATATAGTTTATAACAATTTTTATTAAAAGTTGGGCAGGACTATATGCCATATACTCAGAAGGTAGTTTTTTAATAAGAGGTCCAAGCTGTCTTATCATATTTGAATCATTTCCAATATAGCTTGCACCTATCAGTACAGCCAAAGGTATGATTACAGTGAGAACAATGGGTACGATAGTCATTGGCAAAATGACCTGCTTTGAGCTGGTTATTTCATTAAAATCTTTATAAATTAATGCTTTTTCACTTTTATTCATATTAAAACCTCCCTTCTCATAGTTTTGCATCATGAGATGCGCCTTTTATATACTTAAAGTACAATTCTTCCAAGGACCACTTTTGTTGTACAACCTCATAAATTTCCCCGCCGTTGGTCAATATACTATGAAGAAGAGGTGTTACTTCATTGTCTCCTGAAATAGGCTTACTGTATAAATTATTTTCCTCATGGAGAAAACCAAGCTTCTCAGAAATATTTTTTCCTCTAATTTTTAATTGAAGGCTGGCGTTTTTCTTTGCAGCAAGTTCATCAAAGGTACCGAAGCCTAGTATATTGCCTTTATTTATAAAACCATAAAGTGTACATATATCTTCTGCATATTTTAATTGATGAGTACAAAGAAAAATTGTAACTTCATTTTCCTCCGCAAGTTCTTTTATAAGTCTTGTGACATTAAGTGCATTTTCCGGATCTAAACCGGAAGTAGGCTCGTCAAGAAATAAAACCTGAGGACTGTGAACAAGAGCAATGGCTAAGGAAATTCTCTTTCTCATTCCTGTACTAAAAGCTTTTACCTTCTTGTCCTTTACATCTAATAGTTCCAGCTTTTTCAATATGGAATTCGTACGATCCTTAAGTAGATTTTCATTCATTCCATACATTCTTCCAAAAAATATTAAATTTTGCTCAGCAGTAAGATTTTCATAACAGGAAGCACTCTCGGTCATAACTCCACAGAGCCTATGAAGCTCAAGGGTATTTTCCCTAACAGGTTTTCCTAAGATTTCAGCATGGCCTGAAGTTGCTGAAAGAATTCCATTGAGAATTCTAACAGTAGTAGTTTTTCCGGAGCCGTTAGGGCCGAGAAAGCCAAATATCTCCCCCTTAGGTATACTTAGACTTATATTATTCAATGCATTAGATTGTCCATCAAAAGATTTTCTAA
>JAJYBA010000209.1 GCA_021779235.1 Bacillota bacterium | reverse complement strand
ATCTGGTTTTGTTGGTTTCCTTGCTGCAGTCGCTTTAGCAACACCATTTGCCATCCTATTTGGGATTCTAGCAGGTATGGTACTCAATAAAGCCCGTGGTTACGAGATGATTGCCTCACTGTTTGTGGGGTATGTTGGAAATGGAATATACAATTTCGTTTTACTCTATGTTATGGGTACTCTTATTCCTATTACCTCTTCACTTTTACTCACAAAAGGTACAGGACTCAAAAATGGCATTTACCTTAATCCTACACTGGGTCACTCCGTTGACGGATTGCTCCAAGTACCCTTCTTCCTTCTAATTATCGCGGCAGGACTTATTTTGCTTGCATTAAGCATTTATCATATGAAGAAAGACATGATGAACTATAATAAAACGCGAGTTCATTCCCGTATCATCCTAGCAGTTGCAGCCATTATCATCAGTGCTCTGATTATGTACATGGATGCCCTTCCAAAAGGGATCAGTGCTCTAAAAGCTGTGAAATTTCCACTCATCACAGGGTTACTCATCGGTTTGTTAGTGGTACTCCATCTATTGATTACACGCACCAAAATGGGAAAAGCTTTTCTTGAAGTTGGTCTCAATCAGAAAAATTCAAAAGACTTAGGGAGTCATGTATCCAAAGTTAGAATCTCTGCCATGGTATTCTCCACTGTTCTTGCATCCTGGGGGCAGATCATCTTTCTGCAAAACACAGGATTTCTAAATACCTATGCCTCTCATATGAATATCAGTCTGCTCGGTCCACTTGCTCTCATTGTCGGTGGTGCTTCAATCAACAAAGCAACAGTTAAAAATGCCCTTCTTGGCATCCTACTCATTGAAAGTTTCTTGATTATAGGAAAGACTGCTCCAAGTAGTTTTGAGACTGTCCGAGTTATCATTTTTAACAGTGCGTTCCTTTATGCCTTTGCAATGTCTAAAAGCAAAAAATACAATTCTGACAGACTATAAACTACACACCTACCAAAAGTCATCGGGGGGTAGTCCTTTTTGTAATATAAGAAAGTAAGGAATGCAATTTCTTTGTTGAAAGATTTTCAAATAAAAAAATGTAATTGAAAGGAACGCTTATATTGAAGCTGTTAAAGATATGTCTAATGACAATAGCAATGTAGATGATGGAGAGTTAATGTTAGTGAATAGAGCAAATACTCTAGATAAGGATTATGTTCCACAGAATTTAAAAGTGGTAAAGGTTAAAATTTATCCTAACGTGTCAAGTGAAGAAATGCAAATGAAAGAGAACGCAGCGGATGCACTTAAAAGACTATTTGATAAAGGTGAGGAGGAAGGTATGTAGGTATCGAGAATTCAGAGGAAATTTACTCAAAGGATATTACTTTGGAAGAGTTTTTAGAATTTTAAACAATAAAATCATATAATTAAATCACGTAAAATAAAACCTGTTTGTTATATATTATCTGCATTTTTAGTAAATGAACTTGTAATAAGTCCTTCATGTTTTGTGTTTCCATATTTATGTTCGACAAATATATTTATAAGTTATATACTTATTAAGAATGTATAATTTTCAACCTTCAGTACTCTTGAAGTTATATATTTGGAAAAGTGCTATTTGAACAAATAAATGGAGTGATTATATGGTAAAACCATTTAATCCTTTAGAGCTTATGGTTAGAGTTAAGTCTATATTTAGAAGAATTTACGAATTCGATAAAAATAGCCAAGAATTAAAAGATAAGGATACTATAGTTATAGGACCACTTAAAATTAAAAAATCCACTCATTAGGTAGAAGTGTACAATAAGATTATTACTTTAACTTCTACAGAATTTGAAATATTAAACGTCTTAGCTAATAACCCAGGGAGAGTTTTTAGTGCAGAAGAAATATTTCAAAGAGTTTGGAAGGAAAAATATTATCAATCTAATAATACAGTTATGACTCACATGAGTAAATTAAGAGATAAGCTTGATGAAGTTTTAGATGGTGAACCAATACCAAGTATAGATGTACCTTTTATATTTGAAAGATTCTATAGAGTTGAAAAATCACGTTCAGAAAATACTGGAGGTTCAGGATTAGGTCTTGCTATAACCAAAAGTATAATAGAGCTTCATGAAGGTAAAATTTCTGCTCAAAGCAATTATGAGAGAATTGCTTTTATAATTAAATTGCCCTTGGGTAACTAATAAAGTTTGAAAGTTTATAAACTGAATCGAGAGGATAACAGGGATGAAATGAAAAATGGAGGGTTTATGAATAAACGAGAGAGAATCAAAACAGTCATTTTATATAGTGTTTTCATTTGTTACATACTTTTGTTAATTAAAATATTGCTCATATCAAGAGTTTCGCATTTGGAGCATAGGTCAATCAATCTGATACCTTTTTATAGTATAATGCAATATATATCTAGCGGCTCTGACAATATAAAAGCATTTGCTTTTGGTAATGTGGTTGGTAATATAGTTATTTTTGTTCCACTTGGTGCATATTTGCCATTATTCAAAAAGGATAAAAGAGTAATAAGAAGTTTGCTCCTTATATTTACAGTGAGTTTGTTTGTTGAAATCATTCAAGGGATTTTAGGCATTGGAGCATCAGATATTGATGATATAATTCTAAATTGTTTGGGTGGACTTATTGGTATTTTAGGGTATAAGTTTTTATTGTTTATATTACAGGGTGAGAAAAAGGCACATACTGCAATCGCAATAATATCTGCTATGGGATTACCTTATGTATTATTTTATTTATTCATGGTGAAAATGAGATTCTAAGTATCTTTATTGCATATTCAAGAAGATACCCCGCGCAAAAAGAACGTAGAAATTAAGTATAATGCGAAGTATAAGTTAGTTTCATATACTCTGTAATAATAAAAAAAGGGCATCAGGCCCTTTTTTTATATTAGGAAATATAAAAAACAATAATAAGACAATAACTTCAAATAATTAATCCATTAGAAGATGGCAGACTTGAAGCTCCCAAAATGTTGTTAAATTAAGTATTATAGCTCACGATTTTTATAAATGGAACATGATAAAAG
>JAJYBA010000208.1 GCA_021779235.1 Bacillota bacterium | reverse complement strand
GAGATATTCATAAAGATGAGATAAAAGCATTAATGGTAGAGCATATGGTTAAAATGTCTATAAAGACTGGAATGAAAATTATAGCTGAGGGAATACGAACTTTGGAAGAAAGGGAGAAACTAATAAAGCTAGGTGTTGAATATGGACAAGGTACACATTTTTCCTCTGCTATGCTTATTGATTATGCGGATTATGAGATCTGGAAACAAGGATTTTAGAACCTTAACAACATTTCAGAAGGTAAGTCTCTCTCTTTTATAAGTAGGAGTTCCTTACTCTAGTAAGGAGAAGCCTTCAGTGTTGGAATAACAATTGAGAATTGTTATCTACCCCAGAGGAATACAAAGGGGATAACAATTGAGAATTGTTATTTGCCCCAGAGGAATACAAAGGGGATAATAATTGAGAATTATTATCTGCCCCAGAGGAATACAAAGGGGCAAACCTCCTTCTGAAGTCATTAATATTGTAGTATCTAAGATGATGATTAATAAATATAGTTATTTCTTATAATATGTTCTATAATATTTATATGGTAATTTATTATAAGGAGGGGGTAATATGGTAAAAAATAAAAAGCGTATTGCTTTGATTACATTAATATTATTCACAATATTAATTAGTTCTAATAATATGTCTTTGAAAGTATTTGCAAATGAAAAGGTAGAAGTAAGCTTTGTTGGAGTAGACCATTCTCCGTTAGTAGTAGGAGATGCAGAGACTTTTTACCTAACAAGTAAAAATGCAGAAAAAGTTCAGTATAAAGTTCTCATCTCTGATAAAGATAAAGAGGAATGGATAGAGATAACTGACGGATATAGTGAGATGGTAGATGCTATAGTACCTTATGCTGTAAAATATCCCGGAGTATTTAAAAAAGGCAAATATAAATTAAAAGTAGAGGTTAGAGAAGAAGGTTCAATAAAAGATTATGATAATACTTATCTTTTCTATCTAAGTTGCGTGGATAGAGATGATAATAATAGAGTATATGCAAATGATAAAATAGATCTAATAGGAGAAAATTTTGCCTCTGAAGAGGATACTTACGTTGTAGGCAAAAGGATTAGTTTAAAGGGTATTAAAAATATAAGTGGTATGAAAGCACCATATACATATAAGCTGCATATATTTGATACTAAAGAGGGGACATGGCAACTTGATCCCAAGGAATACAGGGAAGATGTAGAATGGACGCCTACAAAGCCAGGAGTTTATGTTTTAGATTTATGGGCTATGTCAAGCAATTCTACCCTATGGCCAAAATTGAAGAAAGATCCAAAGGCTAAACTTTATGAAGCATGGAAAATGAAGGTTATAACTGTAAAAGAGGTAGATACAAATCAATATTTAAAAGTTCCTTTAAATGAGAAATTTAATTCTTTGGACTCATCTAATATTGATAGCTCACCGTTAGTGCTTACAGAAATCATGGAAGGCTTAACTAGGCTAGAAAGCCATGACGGTAAAAATATTGCCATGCCTGCAGGTGCAGAGAATTGGAAAGTTTCAAAAGATGGACTTACTTGGAGTTTTAATCTCAGAAATTTCTATTGGAGTGATGGCGAAAAAGTAACAGCCATGGATTATGAATATGCTTGGAAGAGAACATTAAAGAGCTTATCTAATGCGTCTTTGTTATATCCTATTAAGGGCGCGGAAAAGTACAGTTTAGGACAGATACCGGAAGAAGAATTAGGTATAAAGGCTATAGATGATAAAACAATTGAAGTTAAGTTAGAGTATCCTATTCCGAATTTTGAACAGTTTGTATCAACTACAGCATATCTACCACAAAGACAGGATATAGTGGATAAATATGGTGTTCAATACGGACAAGCTACCTTTAATTTTGTTAGCAATGGTCCTTTTACATTATCTAGTTGGGACAAAGATCACAGTGTAGTTTTGAAAAAGAATGCTAAGTACTGGGACGCTAGCAATGTTAAGCTTGAAACCATAACCTTGGGCTTAAATGGAACTGATGATGATAATTCATCAAAGTTTCAAAATAAAGAATTGGATGCGGTAATGGGTGGAATGGGCTTATCTAAAACACTAGGAGAAAAAGCATCCTATTTAGAAACATTAGAAGTGCCTAGTTTAATTGACTATGTTATATTCAATAAGTATTCTAAAAATAATGGATTAACTAGTAATGATAAAATTAGATTAGCTTTATCCTTGGCTATAAATAGAGAAGAATATTGCAACAAATTTACAGAATACAATAGTTTGCCTGCTTATGGATTTATTCCAAATGATCTTCAAAATGGTAACACTATGTACAGAAGTATGGTACTACAGCCTCTTGTTGCTTATAAAAACTTAGATGCAAAAAAATTATTTAATGAAGGATTAGGTGAATTAAGTTTAAGTGACAGTAAACCAAGGGAACTAACTTATTTGGTAATCAGTGATCATGAAACTATGAAAAAATCTGCTGAAATTATTAAAGGTCAATGGGAAGCTATATTAGGTGTGAAAGTTAATATTGTTTACTGTAATTTTAATGAGTTTTTTAGTGGTTTATATGAAGGGAATTTTGATGTGGCACAATTGCTTGGGAAACCACAATATAATGATCCCTTAGCGCTATTAGATATGTTTACATTGAATGGTGGGGCAACTTATAACTGGATAAGTAATGATTATGATATAATAATACAAAAAATCAAGCGTGAGGTGGACATGACTAAAAGAATGCTTCTCATAAAAGAAGCAGAGGGTTTATTATTAGAAAAAGCTGTAGTGGCACCATTAAGCTATAGAAATAATAAAATATACTTGAATGATTATTTAAAAGGGGTTATGAATACTAGAAATTCTATAATGGAATTCAAATATGCCTATACTGCTGGACGTTAATACTGCAATTTGAAGATGATGAACAACTTCAATGTTGATTTAAGGACATTTCTTTTATAAGAAATGTCCTTAGTTTTTTATAGGAAATTATTAAATTCTATTTTAAAAGGCATATGGCGTTAGAAGAAATTCCTTCCTCACGACCAGTGAAACCAAGGCCTT
>JAJYBA010000207.1 GCA_021779235.1 Bacillota bacterium | reverse complement strand
ATTATTGAACTCCATGCTTCAAAAGGTTAACGAAACTTCTGCTACTAAAAAAGGGGAAGTTGAACTCAATTCTATTAATATAGAACAATTAATTGGAAGTGAAAAATTAATCCCTGATACAAAGAGTATGATGAAAACCAATCTTAATGAAATAGTTGCATTGTTAGAAAAATCAAAAGGAAATAACGAGATGCCTTCTCAAATCCTTGATGTACTACAAAAAATAACTACTGGAGTTAATGACATAAAGGCAAATTTGAATTTATTAAAAGTTCCTAGTTTCCAAACTGTTAGCGGAAATAGTGAGGATAAATCAATAAAAGATAATCTGCTAAAAAAGGTAATAGAACAAAACACAAAGGTATCATCTGAAATTCTTCCTAAAAATCAAATGCAAGGCTCCAGTGATACTGGAAGTGATAATAAATTTTCAGGAAAAAGTTCTTCTGAAGAGAAATTTCTTAATAATTTGCTTGGAGAAGATAAAGATGAAATGAAAATATCTAAAGCAGTTAATTTTATGAATCAGTTCGAAACTGTAAAGACAATAGACACATCTAAAGTACAAACTCCAAATTTAGTTATTGATAAAAATAATTTTCAAGTAGATATAATTAAAAATATAAAATTTATGGAAATTAATAATATTAAGGATTTAACAGTAAAAATGAATCCTAAAGAACTTGGAGAAATAACAATAAAGCTTACAATGGAAAGTGGAATCATGAAGGCTAATATATCAGCTCAAAATAAGGACACTTTTAATTTATTAAATCATAATATTCAGGATATTAGTGATAAGTTAAAAAATATGGATATTAAAATTCAAAGCTTAGATATAAATATTTATGAGGATTCAACCTTTTTTAATAAGGACTCCAATGAGAAAAATAACAACGAAAGACAAAATAGCAACTCAAAGATAAATATGGTTGAAGATGAAGACGATACTTCAGCAAACAATAACTATTCAATAGAAGAAAATCAAGTTAATAAATTTGTTTAATTAAATCCATAGACAAATCAATCTTTAAGGGGTGATAAGAATGGCAACTGATGTAACAACTGCAATTTCAAGCACAGAACAAGCGAGTTCAGCCAGAGCAACTACAAGAGGAACTGCAATTGTAAAGAAAGGTCAAGAAATGGACAAGAATTCTTTTTTAAGAATACTCTCTGCAGAACTTTCTAACCAAGACCCAACTAAATCGCAAGATGGTACAGCATTCGTAGCTCAAATGGCTCAATTTGCAGGACTAGAGCAAATGACTAATTTAAATAACAATGTGGCTTTTTCAAATTCTTCTTCTTTAGTAGGTAAGATGGTAGCCTTCAGTAGTTATGATGAAAAAGGAGTACAATATGGAGGCACTGTTAAAGCTGTTTTTAAAGAATCGGGTGCAACCAACTTAGCAGTACAACTTTCAGATGGATCTATAAAGAACTTCCCTGCTGATACAATATCGGACGTTATAGATACACCAGATAATAGACTAGATTATTTAAATGGGAATATGGGATTTTCAGCTGCAATAAGTTTAATGGGAAAACAAGTTGAAACAACACCTTCAGCAGATGGTAACGTTTATGGGGGGATAGTAAAAGGTGTCTTTAAAGATGCAAATGGAATCAATCTTACTATTGCATGGCAAGAAAATGGCCAGGAATACACTAAGGATATAAAATATGGAGACATCTCAAAGGTAGAAGAAAAGAAGTAATTAATTAAGATGGTAAGGTGATGCTCAATATGTCTTATAGAGTGGTAAATGGCAAACTGTACTCAATGGTGGACTTTACTGAATACTCTGATGTGGGTTTGCAAAATAAAAACAATAAAATTAATAAAGAAGATAATTTCTTCAATAAAGAAAAAAATACTTTCAACAAAATTTTAGATAAAGAGATAAAAAAAGAGGAATGTTTCACCATATCTTCACATGCAGCACAAAGGCTTAATAGCAGAAACATTGATTTCGATGACGCTGATATGAAGAAGATTAATGAAGGAATAAATATGGCTGACAGTAAGGGTTCGAAACAATCTTTAATATTATATAAAGATATGGCCTTGATAACCAGTATTAAAAATAGGACTGTAATTACCGCTTTAGATAAAAAACAAAGCGAAGGAAGTATAATAACCAATATAGATAGTGTAGTTATGATATAAGCTGGACCTTTGAGGAAGCTTAACTTTGTGGAAGGACAGAAGCAAAGTGATTACTAAAAATTAGAATTACATTATATCACTATTGGAATTTAGCTAAAAAACTAAAAAAATGGGGGTAATATTATGTTAAGATCATTATATGCTGGAATAAGTGCAATGAAAGCAAATCAGGTTAAATTAGACGTTATAGGAAATAATATAGCTAACGTTGGAACTACAGCTTTTAAAGGTTCGAGAGTTAGATTTCAAGATATGGTAAGCCAAACAGTTTCTCAAGCTTTAGCTCCAGGAGCAAATCAGGGTGGAGTTAATCCAAGGCAAGTAGGTCTGGGAGTACAAGTTGCAGGAATAGATACTATGGTAGGCCAAGGTATGATGCAGCCAACATCTAGAAACCTAGATGTTGCAATGGATGGTGAAGGGTATTTATTGCTGGGTAAAGGATTAACACCTATAGGTTCAGCTGCAGTTGGAACGGCAGCTACAGGTGTAACTGCTGCGGGGGTGCTTTTAAAAACTGACAATACAGTAGATTCTACTAATGGAATGAATTTGCTTTACACAAGAGACGGAGCTCTAACATTAGATAATGAAGGTAATTTATTAAACTCTGATGGACTAAGAGTATTGGGATATGCTGTTAGTGATGCAACAAATACAAGTTTAGATTATGATGCTACTGGTAAGCCCGTTCTAAACTATGCTGATGCAGATAGCCAAAGTTTAAAAACAGAGCCAATGTTAATTCCCCTTGTTATACCAGAAAAAATTACAGATCCTAGTGATGCAACAAAAACCTTAAGAATTAGAACTTTTTCTATAGAAAAAGATGGAATGATAAAAGCTGTTTTAGAAGATGGTAAAG
>JAJYBA010000206.1 GCA_021779235.1 Bacillota bacterium | reverse complement strand
TATTTAGCATCTTCTGGACAAACTAAAGATGGAGGTGTTCATATGGACAATAAAAAATTAACCAAAGTTTCAAATTTTTTTAAAAAGGAAGGGCTTTATGTTGTACTATTTGTTTGTTTGTGCATTGTTGCTACTGTAGCAGGTGTAACAATAAAAAACAATAAAGAAATAAAAAGTGCACAACTGGAACAGAACAAGTTAGCAGAACAAAGCAGTAAGACAAATTCATCAGTTAACTATCAGGATGCTTTGCAGGTAAAAGAAGATGCTGCTGCCTCAAAAACTCAAAAGGTAAATACTTCAACTGATATTAAATTCATTAAGCCTGTGGAAGGAACATTGGCAAGAGCTTACTCTGAAGACCCAGTTTATTGGGAATCAACAAGGAGCTATAGAGCAAATTTAGGCTATGAAATAAAAACACAGTTGGGGAAACCAGTGCTTTCCGTTATGGAAGGTAAAATTGAAAGTATTGATTCAACATCTTCTGAGGGTGTAAAGGTAGTAATAAATCACCAAAATGGCATAAAAACCGTATATTCAAATTTAGATGCAAAAGTTAAGGTTACTGTTGGCCAGTCTGTAAAACAAGGAGTTGAGATAGGGTTAGTTGGAAAAACTTCTCTAAATTCATCCTATGAAAATTATGGAGACCATTTACATTTTGCAGTAATGAAAGGAAATGACTATGTAGACCCGTCAAGATATATAAAATACTAAATTTCAGCCATTTTCCATTAAGAATATTGGAAAATGGCTGAACAGATGTAATTTAAAACATTGCACCTGCATATTTATTATATAGAAGGATTAAGGAGGTTCCACTTTGAAAGATTACATTGAAGAGAGAGTACTTGAAGTGGCAAAATATATTATTGGTTCAAGAGCAACAATAAGAAAAACAGCCAGAGTGTTCGGAGTTAGTAAGAGTACAATACACAAGGATATGACTGAAAGGTTACCTAAAATAAATCCTCAAATAGCTGAAGAAGCCAAGAACATATTAGACTACAATAAATCTGAAAGACATATTAGGGGTGGAAAAGCTACTAAATTGAAGTATAAAGCTATTGAAGGTTAAAAACATTCCGATTATAATGAGATAGAGAGCAAAAAATTATTTTATTATAAATTTACTACGAAAGAGTAGGTGTGATTAAGGAATGTTTTTTAAAATAGGAACGGATATGGGAATTGATTTAGGAACTGCTACAGTTTTAGTATTTATAAAAGGAAAAGGGGTAATATTGAAAGAGCCATCAGTAGTAGCAATTGATAAGAATCAAAATAAGGTACTAGCTGTTGGAGAAGAGGCCTGGCAGATGATTGGCAGGACACCTGGAAATATTGTAGCTACCCGTCCACTTCGTGACGGTGTAATATCAGATTACGATATTACAGAGAAGATGTTAAAATATTTTATTACAAAAGCCTGCGGTAAGAAGAGAATGTCTTCTCCAAGGGTTGTGGTTTGTATTCCATGTCAAGCCACGGAAGTTGAAAAAAGAGCGGTTATAGATGCTGCTAAAAATGCAGGAGCTAAGAAAGTTTTTTTAATAGAAGAGCCACTGGCAGCTGCCATTGGATCTGGCTTGGACATAACTAAAGCTAGCGGAAATATGGTTATAGATATTGGTGGCGGTACTACTGATATTGCGGTAATTTCTCTAGGTGGTATAGTTGTAAGGTCTTCCATTAAAGTTGCAGGAGACAAATTTGATGAAGCTATTATCAAGTATATAAGAAAAAAACACAAATTAATGATTGGTGAAAGAACTGCAGAAACATTAAAAATAAATGTAGGCTCTGCATTTGATAATGGTAAAAACGAAACAATGGAAATAAGAGGAAGAGACTTAATTACAGGTCTTCCCAAGAATATAGCTGTTACTTCCGACCAGATGAGGGAAGCCCTAAAAGAAACAGTAAACGCAATAGCTGAAACAACACACGCTGTGCTTGAGAGAACTCCACCTGAGCTGGCAGCAGACATTTCAGACAAAGGCATAGTAATGACAGGAGGAGGAGCACTTTTAAACGGGTTAAGTGAGCTGATATCCTCAGTTACCAATGTACCAGTATATGTTGCAGAGGAAGCGGTTTCCTGCGTTGCTGTGGGCACTGGCAAAGTTTTGGAGTACTTAGATAAGGAAAAAGTTACTTTTACCGGAGACGATATATCATTAATAGATTAAATGCTAAATAGAAAATACAAAATCCGTGTTGGATTTTGTATTTTTTATTTTCTAGTTTTACTTTCATTAAACATATGGTAGGCATGAATAAGTGAATGGAGTATTACAATAGACATATCAGATATAAAACTAAGTCTAATAGTATTTGAAGTAAATAAATCATTATTGCTATTTGAATCTACAATACCAATTATAGAGGTGTCTCCAATCTTTGGAAGCGACTTTCCAACACCTTTACCAGGATGGACAGGGCAATCTCTTGCTTGTATTTCCCCTACAGAATCTACATCACCTATACATGCATCTATCCCAATAATATTGCTTATAGGATATGCTTTTTTTAGTTCCTTAAGCTTTTTTTCGATATTTAAAGCATGAATAGGATCTTTCAAAGTGCCACAAACAGGTAATGGAAATTCATTTTTCACAAGTAGAGTTCCTACCAGGGGACCTAAACAGTCTCCTATGCATCTGTCGGTACCAATACAAACAATAACAGTATCCTGATTCATATAATCTTTTAAAAAACATGCAATTTTATAATAGGATAATGGATTTAGGTAATTTGCCTTTATTTTGTTCAAACACCACACCTCCTTATCTATTTATATGTGGCAATCACATAATATAGTATATTCAGTCAACCAATGAATAGAGAAGGAATAGCTACGTTTTAAAAGAATTAAGAACTCTATTTGAAAATTTGGAGATTTAACAACTTGATAATATTTCTTTTAAAGGTTATAATTTTTTTTGTTGATATTGTAATTAATATCGAGTTAAATGCTGGCATGGCTCAACGGTAGAGCAGCTGACTTGTAATCAGCAGGTTGTAGGTTCGATTCCTATTGCCAGCTCCATAATTGCGGA
>JAJYBA010000205.1 GCA_021779235.1 Bacillota bacterium | reverse complement strand
ATTTGTCTTTGCAGTATGGAACTAAATTTCAGCCTAGTGTTGGCTATATGGGTACTATAAAAACCTTTGATTTTGATAATAAGGGATATACTGAGGTAAAGGTATTAGATACCAAGGAGGAATGGGCAAAGATATCCATTGAAGCTTACATACCCAAATGGTACATAGTAGATAAAGAGAGCGCTACATTTAAACAAATGGATGTTATGCATTCAATTAACAATAAAAAGATGTATACCAAAGAAAGATGTCTTATGAAATTAGCCCCTGATAAAAATAGTTTTACCCAGTTAAGCCTAGAAAAAGGTAAAGCAGCGTATGTAACAAAAGAGTATGAGGATTGGTATTTTATTGAGTTGCAACAGACTGAGCATAATACTGATTTTACGCAAGGGTGGGTAAAAAAATCTGAGCTAGGAACAAGTAAAGAAACAGAACCCTTAGAAGCTATAATTAAAAGAGGAACTTTAGTAATGGAGTATTATAATACTTCCGAGAAAGAAGAAAGAATTTTAAATAATGATGTACCAGTTTATCTTGTACCGGAGAAAAATATAGGAGATTTTATCTATGGTAAAGCAACAGAAACTTGGGGCTTTTGGATTAATAAAAGAGATATAGATTTCACCTACAACTCAAGAAGAAAATGATAATATTAACTGATTATGTAGGGCATCAATTAACAAAGCAAATAAAAGAGAGTACTAAAGATTCTAAAGCTGAGATTATGTATTCTAAACGTTCGTGGATTCACATGGAAAAGGGTATAGAAGAATTTTTAGCAAGATAATATAAGCTCTATGCTTTAGTATCTTTAAGAAAGTATATATTACGTAAAATGAATTTTACGTAATATATACTTTTTTTATTTTAAGTGACGATTTTGCCTTTAAACTCATAATATAAAGAATAACGTGTTAGCAAGGTAGGTGAAAAAATGGAAAACTTAGCATTAAAACTAACTGAAATTGCCGTAGGAAAAAAGGTTCAAGTAGTAGAATTACTTTCAGAAGGATTATCAAGACAACGAATGCTAGATTTAGGTATAGTACCAAACACAACTATCCACGTACTTAGGCAGAGCCCCTTTGGAGACCCTACTGCATATCTTATAAGAGATACATGTATTGCGCTAAGAGAAGAAGAAGCAAAAAATATTATGGTAAGAGATATATAGATATAGGTAGCTCTAACTCACAATAAATATCAACTCATATGTGTAAGTTGGAGCTGAATTGTTACCAATTACAATAGAGAAAGGAGGAGAAATAATGGGTCTAACTCACAGTTCTAGTACTAAACAAGGATTAAAGGATCTCTTTAATGTGGAGAAATCAAAGGAAGAGGATTATGTCATTGCACTTGCAGGAAATCCAAACACAGGCAAGAGTACGGTGTTCAATGCACTAACTGGACTTCATCAGCATACAGGAAATTGGCCAGGTAAAACCGTTGTAAACTCCCAAGGAAAATATAGCCATAAGGACAAAGACTTCATCATAGTGGATTTACCAGGCACTTATTCTCTTCTAGCTAGTTCTGTAGAAGAAATTGTAGCTAGAGACTTCATATGTTTTGGAAAGCCAGAGGTAACAGTGGTGGTTTTAGATGCCACCTGTATAGAGAGAAATTTAAACTTACTTTTGCAGGTTTTGGAAATTACTGATAAGGTAGTGGCTTGTGTAAATCTCATGGATGAGGCTAAAAATAAAAACATAAAAATAGATATAGAAGCTTTATCAAAAGAGTTAGGTATTCCAGTAGTGCCAACTACTGCTAGAAATAATGAGGGCATGAATGTTTTGAAAGATACCATACATGATTTATGCTCTAATAAAATTCATACCTGTCCAGTACAAATTCAATATCCCATGGAGATTACAGAGGAGCTACAGAAGCTCACCCCAATACTCAGTTCAATTTTTAGGGATAAGATTAATGCTAAATGGCTTGCCCTAAGACTTTTAGATGGAGATGAATCACTTTTAAATTCTATAAGTAAATTTTTAGATTATGATTTAAGCACATAAAAATAAATAACAAGTCAAAAATGTCTTAAGAAACAATTAATAGGAAGGTGTAATTATTGAACTTAAAGGAAGACACAAATATCAAAGCGGTTTTAGAAAAATCCAAACTCTTTAGAGCCAAAAATAACGAGAATATAAGGGATACAATTGTAGCATCCATCTATAAAACAGCAGAGGATATAACAAGAAAAACCGTTAAAAAAGATACTGAAAGGTTATTGTCACAGCAAAAGATTGATGACATAATTACCTCTAAAAAAACGGGTATCCCAATAATGCTACTACTGCTAGCGGTGATATTTTGGCTTACAATTCAGGGAGCAAATTACCCCTCGCATTTTTTAGCGAAGTTCTTATTTTGGATAGAAGCAAAGCTAGACCTATTCTTTATCTATATAAAAGCCCCACTTTGGCTAAATGATCTTTTAGTACTAGGAGTATATCGAACCTTTGCCTGGGTAGTATCCGTAATGCTTCCACCTATGGCAATATTCTTCCCTATATTCACGCTTATGGAGGATGGTGGATATTTACCTAGGATATGCTTTAACCTAGACCATGCTTTTAAAAAAGCTTGCTGCCATGGTAAGCAAGCACTAACCATGTGTATGGGTTTCGGTTGCAATGCTGCAGGGGTAATAGCTTGTAGGATAATTGAATCTCCAAGAGAAAGACTTATAGCCATTGTAACCAACAATTTTGTCCCCTGTAATGGAAGATTTCCAACCTTGATAGCTCTATCTATGGTGTTTGTAGGAGTAAGTTTTTCCTCAGCCAGTAGCTCCATTATAGCTGCACTAATGGTAGTAGTTTTAGTACTTATAGGTATAGGCGTTACCCTACTAAGCTCTTATGTGCTATCAAAAACAATACTAAAGGGTGTACCCTCAAGCTTTACTTTAGAACTTCCACCCTATAGGAAGCCTCAATTGGGTAGAGTGTTATATACCTCTATAATTGATAGAACCATGTTTGTGCTAGGTAGAGCCATAACTGTTGCAGTGCCAGCTGGGGCTATAACTTATATACTTTCAAATGTCATGATTGGAGATATT
>JAJYBA010000031.1 GCA_021779235.1 Bacillota bacterium | reverse complement strand
GCTTCAATAGTAGTTGAAGATTTATAATTTTATATTTCTTTTGGTGGAGATTTTAAATATTAGTTTTATTAAGAATAAGGCAGGGCGGACCTGTCTTTATTTCATATCCTTTTTTAGAAGACACTTGCAATAGCACGCCCTTACTTTAGTCCACATATATTAAATCAAGGAGATGATAATAAAATGAGTAAACAAAAAGAATGTGTTAAAAAGATGGACAAAGTTATTGAAGAATTAATTGAAGCAAAATCCAACCTTGTCCAATCAAGATTTGAACACGCAGAGAATGAATTAATTGATGCATTAAGTGAATGTGCAAAGGTTCTTCATTGTATCAATGAAATAGAAAGGCATGAACACGAACAACATTCGCCATGCGATAGTGTAGGTGCGATGCCAATAAATAACATTGTAGGATCTGATGGTGCACCAATTGGAACTGCAAATTTGATACAAGGTAATAAATATATAACTGAAAATGGAGCAATTATTACTTGGATAGACAATACAATTACTGTATGTGAACCCACTACACCACCCGATATTTGGAGTGTTTATGGAACTCCACTAACAATAAAAGATGTAACAGGCAAAGTACAACAAATTCCTACTCCTAATGCTATGATACAACTTGGAGATGGTTCATCTTTATTAGTTGGTAGCAATGGAATTGGCGTCATCACTATGTCGCGTTTTATAACAAATAATTCACCTATGGTGTCTTCAACTTTTCAAGGTTACTCTATTAATCAGACAGAAGTTTATATGAACTATACTGATAGAAGTAAAGTAGCACAAGGAACTGTTGCTCAAATATTTGGTATTTAAATCATTTTCTATATAATAACCTTAAAACCACAAGGAGGTTACAAAGCAAAATGAGTGATATAAATCAATGTATTCAAAATATAGATAATGCCATTAACAAAGTTGATGAAGCAAAAAATTCCTTACAGCAGAAAGATTATGAGAATAGTGAAAATAAAATAATTGATAATGTACAACTAATAGCACAAGCCTTGCATTGCATCAATAAAATTGAACAACCTTCTTCATGTGATGGCAATGGAGCAATACCAATTAGTAATATTGTAGGCACTGATGGTGCACCTTTTGGAACTGCAAATTTGGTAGTAGGTAATAAGTATATAACACCTATTTTTGTAGATGAATATGGTGAATATGGTGGAGCAGTAATTACTTGGATAGACAATACAATTACTGTATGTGAACCTAGAACACAAGTAGATAAGTGGAGTGTTTATGGAAAACCAATGCAACTTAAAGATATAACAGGTAAAATACAGCAAATTCCTACTCCTAATGCTATGATAGGTTTTCAAGAGGGTACAAGTTTATTAACTGGTACTAATGAGATTGGTGTCATCGCAATGGCGCGTTATCTTACAGTAAGTGCACCGATAGCGTCTCCAACTTTTCAAGGTTATTCTACTAATCAGACAGAACTTTATGCTAATGATGAAAATAAAAGTAAGGTTGCATTGGGAACTGTTTATGGTAATTATGGAGTTTGAAAAATTTTCAAAATAATAACTTTGGAAACCACAAGGAGGTTATAAATCAAAATGAGTGATACAAACCAATGTGTTCAAACTATAGACAATGCAATTGATAAGGTTAGGGAAGCAAGGCATTCTTTGCAACAGAAGGAATATGAGGAAGCAGAAAATAGGATGGTAGATACAGTTCAACTTATATCAGAAGCATTATATTGTATCAATGAACAAGAACAACCATCATCATGTGATAGAACTGGTGCTATCCCAATAATCAATATTGTAGGAACTGAGGGTACACCTCCAGGAACTGCTAATTTGATACAAGGTAATAAATATTTAACACCTCTTATTGTAGATGAATATGGTGAAAGTGGTGGGGCAGTTATTACTTGGACAGGTAATACAATAACTGTTTGTGAAGTTGGTACACCACCAGATATTTGGAGTGTTACTGGAAGTCCATTAACAATAGAAGATGTAACTGGTAAAATACAACAAGTACCTACACCTTATGCTATGATTTTCTTTGAAGATGGTACAAGTTTATTAGTAGGTACTAATGAGATTGGTGTCATCGCAATGGCGCGTTATCTTACAGTAAGTGCACCGATAGCACCTTCAAGTTTTCAAGGTTATTCTACTAATCAGACAGAAGTTTATATGAATGATGAAAATAAAAGTAAGGTTGCAATGGGAACTGTTTATAGTATTTATGGAGTTTGAAGAATTTTATAAACAATAACCTTGGAAATCACAAGGAGGTTAAATCAATATGAGTGATGTAAATCAATGTTCTCAAACTATAGACAATGCAATTGATAAGGTTAGGGAAGCAAGGCATTCTTTGCAACAGAAGGAATATGAGGAAGTAGAAAATAGGATGGTAGATACAGTTCAACTTATAGCAGAAGTATTATATTGTATCAATGAACAAGAACAACCATCATCATGTGATAGAACTGGTGCTATCCCAATAATCAATATTGTAGGAACTGAAGGTGCACCTCCTGGAACTGCTAATTTGATACAAGGTAATAAATATTTAACACCTCTTATTGTAGATGAATATGGTGAAAGTGGTGGGGCAGTTATTACTTGGACAGGTAATACAATAACTGTTTGTGAAGTTGGTACACCACCAGATATTTGGAGTGTTTATGGAGTGCCTTTTACAATAAAAGATTTAACTGGAAAAGCTCAACAAGTGCCTACTCCTAATGCTATGATACTTCTTCAAGAGGGTTCAAGTTTATTAATTGGTACAAATGGAATTGGTATTATTACAATGGCACGTTATCTAACAACAAGTGCGCCGATAATGCCACCAAGTTTTCAAGGTTACCCTACTAATCAGACAGAACTTTACCAAAATGATGCAAATAAAAGTAAAATACCGATAGGTACTGTTGCAGATGTATTAGGTATTTGAGATATTTGCTAAATAATAACATTTAAAGTATAGAAATTTTCATTGAAATACAATATAAATTTTATACTATGGAACGATAGTGTGAATAAAATTTAAGTTTTATTAAGTGTAAGAGTAAGGCATTAGCCTTGCTCTTTATTTGCGTTGTAGAGGGTGAGATAAGATAAAACGTAATTGAATTATTTATTACAAGAATAGTATCAATGGATTCAATAACCAATGATTTTTAACATTTGAACTATGTTGTTTTATATTTTTATAAATACATGGAAATTTGCAAGTAGAAAACTAGATAATCCACTAAAACACCGTATTATTCACAATTGGATTTTACGGTGTTTATACGTGAGTTTTCAACAATATGTCATCAAAAGTAAATCCTCGTCAATTAAGATGTGGGTTTTTTAAATATAAGTTTTATATTGTTATACAGAGGAATATACATAACAATAATTATAAAATTCGCATTCAAACTGAAATAGGAGGAATTACAATGTCATCTACACCAAATATGGATTTAACAGAATTTAATAAATGGGAATGTAAAGTAAAGAAGAATGTATATTCATTCGGAGTATTATGCGATTTAATTAAAGATGGAGATGCAAGAAAACATGGTGGTATAGTTTTATCACCTGACTATCAACGTGAATATAAATTCAATAGAAAAAAGGAATCAAGTATAATAGAATCTCTATTACTTAATATACCCATACCTGTTATATACCTTTCTAAGGACACAGAACAGGAAAAAGTATTATTAAACGTTATAGATGGAGCACACAGGCTGAAAGCTATGTACAGATATAGAAATAATTTGTATCCATTAGCAGACTTAGCTAGATTGGGAGGTCTAAATGGTAAAAAGTATAGAGACCTTCCCCCAAATGTACGGAATCGTCTAGAATTAGATAGCCAAATTAATGTTGAAAGTATTGATGTTTCCAATAATGAAGAACTAGAATATGAAGTATTCATACGATTTAATCAAGCTACTAATCCACTTACCAAGCAAGAACTGAATGAAGTAGTATACCGTTCTGATTTTTCACTATGGGTAAAAGATGTATTAATTAAAAATTTAATAAAAAAAACTAGATTTAAAAATATGTTTAAATATAATGATATAAGAGAAAAAGACAAAACTTTAAACTATGATTTATATGCTTGTCTTGGGTATTCCTATTGTGGACTAGTAGATGGTAAAAATGATACTCCATATTATGTTAAAACATTTATGAGTAAAATGAAAACACTAACTTCAGAAAAGTTAGAATTAAAAAAAATTGAAATTGAGGATTATTTAGAAAACTTTTTAGTTTTTTACCATAACATCTCAAATATCGAAGGCATTGGAAGTATATGTTCTAAAGAATTTGTTACAAAGATAGTTCCACAGGGTAGTCATAATTTTCTCATAAGCTTTTTAATACCACTAACGTTATCTTATGATTATCTTCTTAGCAAAGGATTCTTTATAAATGGAGACCTAACGGAAGCTGATTCGAAGCTAGCATATCAAGCTATTACAAGAGGAATGAATAAAGCCGATTTCATAGATTTTGGTGGGGTTTCTTCTACTAGCTATCGTTTTCAAAAGAAATGTCTCGATTGTATTAAATCATCTATTGACCAAATGCTAACAAAACGTAATATTCAATAAAATATCGTAATGTATACCATCGTGAAACGCTTGATTTTAGTCAATTTATAATGGTATACTATGATTACATGATGGTTTATGTGTGTATTCCATAATGGTATATATAATATAATAAGGCTTACTATGATACCAGATAACATGACACCTATTAGCATGGAAGGTGCAGTTAAGGTACAAAAGCTTATAGATATGCTTGAAGATGACGACGATGTGCAGGATGTCTATCACAATGCTGAGTTCCCTGAGGAATTTGAGGGGTAAAAGAGGAATTAGAACACCTTCTTATGTTGACTTATTAGGGCCAATATAAGGAGGTGTTTTTTGAAGTATAACAATTAATAAAGCAATTTGATGGTGTTAAACAGAAACATTATTTAGTCAAATATAGATATATTACAATAAGAGTAATAAAAATGTAAATCAAGTCTCTAGAATATTTTATGAAAAAAATTGTAAATAAAAACAAATGAAGAAGAATAACACTTAGAGTAAACTGGTGTTATTCTTCTTCATTTATATTATAAAGTCCAAGGTATATTCTGCATTTATACTTCTATACTTTTCTACAATATCCTGTAGTGTGACAGAATCCATAACTTTATTAATTTGTTCGTTAACTTCTTTCCACACTATGGTGTTTATACAAACTTTTATGGTTTTATCAAGTCCTATGGCCCCATCATCATCTCCGGTAATACTTAAGTCACCCTCAAGAACTCTTAAAACTTCACCTACTGTGATTTTTGAGGCTTCCTTTGAAAGAGTATAACCACCCTGTGACCCTCTTGCACTTTTTACAAGATCAGCCTTTCTAAGCACTGAGAAAACTTGTTCCAAATAATTTTCTGAGATAGCTTGTCTTTCAGCGATAATTTTTAAGGGGATATAGTCGCCCAAAGAATGCACAGCTATATCAACCATTGCCCTTAAACCGTATCTTCCTTTAGTAGAAATATTCATTGTAAGTTAATTCTCCTTATTAAACTAAAATATATATTTAATATAATATAATTTTTATTCATTAGAGTAAATGATACTATATTGAAAAGGATAAGTCAACTTAACCATCCATAGGTATATCACTAATAACAGTTATATCAGAGCGTCCTATAAATATTGATAGTCAAATGGAGATTTCATCAACTGTATCGAAGGAAATGGTAGCAGCATCTTAATATTCATAAAAAAACCTAGAAATTATAATAAAAACTGTTCCGGTTCTCCAAATACTTATTCTACATAGGATTTTAACACATCTATTTGTTTTATAATTAATATCTTATTACCTATAAGGTTTATGATACCTAATTCTTCAAATATACTTAACTTCCTACTAATTGTTTCCCTTGTTACTCCCACATAGTTCGCCATCTCTTCCCTATTAATAGGTAATTTAACTTGCATTCCTTGGTCAGTAGGAATACCATATTTTTCAGCAAATTCTAAAAGCATATAAGCGATTCTAATTTCAGCATCGTTAGTGGCAAGATTCTGAGCGAGATTTTCAGTCTGAGTGAGACGCTTTGTAATTACTTGTAGTAACTTTAAAGATATTTCAGGATTAGTCAAAAGAATTTCATTCATATTTTCTTTTGTTAGTGTGCATACTTTTAGGTCTGATATAGCATAAACGTCAAAATTATAGGTTTCATCATTGCTGAAAAGGCTTAACTCCCCAAAAAAATCTCCGCTAGTAAAGATATGAACAATTTGTTCTTTACCATCTTTGGTGAGTTTTGAAATTTTAACTCCACCTTCATTGATTATAAATAATGTATCAGATTTCTCACCTTCACTGCATAGCAGATTTCCCTTTTTGTAAGACTTATGCCCGGTCATATCTACAATTTTTTTTAACTCCTCATCTGAAAGGAAAGAAAAAATTGGCACCTTTTTCGCACAGAGAGTGTGGTTACAATTACCACAATTGCACTGGTTCATATATTTATCACCTACCCAATGTATTTTTTTAATACTTCACTTAATTTATAATAGCATTTTTCACTTAATATGGTCAATTAATACTAAACGTAGTTTATGATTTCTATTCATAAGTAGGTTAAAGAAAGTACATAATACTCATCTATTACTTTGTAAAATGTAAAAATGCTATGACGGACTAGTTTAATTTTTGATATTGCAAATAGGTTGTGAAATTATCCTGTACATGATAATATTATATTATTGTAAAAATAGTAAATTTATTCAAAGGGTGATTAAGAGGGGGTAAAATAGTATGGTACTAAAAAAACTAACAGAAGCTTTTGGTGTGAGTGGTTATGAGAAAGAAATAAGAGAAGTAATAAACGAAATAGTGAAGGGATATGGGGATGAAATAACTGTAGATGCCCTTGGGAACTTGATTGTGCATAAAAAAGGCTATGGAGAAAATAAAAAAAAGATTATGGTATCTGCTCATATGGATGAAATTGGTTTTCAAGTTGTGAAAGTTGAGGATAAGGGTCTTATAAAGGTGAGAGGACTAGGTGGAATTCCTGTTACTGCAACAATTATGAATAGGATTAAATTTAGGAATGGTACCATAGGAATCGTTTCAAATTCAGTTAAGATAGAAGATGTTAAAAATGATATTAAAAAGCTATATATAGATATTGGAGCACAATCAAAGGAAGAAGCTTTAAAATTTGTAAAGGTTGGAGATGTGGCTTCTTATGTTGGTGAATATGTGGAACTAAAGGATGATAATGTTACTGCAAAAGCTATGGATGACAGAATAGGATGCTATATAATGGTTGAAGCATTAAAGAAAATAGAAAATCCATACAATGATCTATATTTTGTATTTACGGTTCAAGAAGAAGTAGGACTTAGGGGAGCAACAGTTGCTGCTGAAAGAATAAACCCTGATGTAGGTATAGCACTAGACGTCACAGTAGCTAATGACTTTCCAAATGCACCAGAAGTTAGCTCCACTTTAGGTGGAGGCACTGCAATTAAAGTTTCTGATGGCTCAGTAATATGCAATGAATATCTTGTTGAAGAAATGGTGAAATGTTGCGAAGAAAATGATATAAAATATCAATTAGATGTTATTGATGGTGGTGGTACCGATGCTGGTGCTATCAATAGATCTAACTTTGGAGTAAGATCTACTGGAATTTCTGTTGCAACAAGATATGTACATGGACCAAATTGCTTTGTTAATATGAAGGATACTGAAGCTTCAATTGATTTATTAAGTAAATATGTAAATAGGTTTTTTGACTTTGAGTAAAATATAGAATAAAAGATAATTTGGTAAAAACCAGTAATTTCAATAGGCTTTTACCAAATTATATTCAAAGACGTTGGGAAGCTATATATTTTCAAATTCATTTAATGTTTTTAATTTGTTTTCAACTTTCATTTTCTCAAGTCTAATATTATCTAATTGCTGTACAATTTTTTTGTTTTCTACTTTTATGGTTTTGTTTGAATTGTGTTGAAGACCAGACTCTGCAAGATCTAAGGTATACTGTATTTCTTGTTCTAGCTTACTCTTATAAGTTTCTTCAAATTCCTTTTCCACCTGAGTTAACTCTTCATTTAAAGTTGTTTTTATACTGTCAATAACCTGTCTAGTCACTTCTGATTTAATTTGTTCTTCAGTTTTCATATGGACTTTATCTCCTTATACTTTATTATTTTGCAGTTTATTTATACTATTAGGATACTCATTAATTCTTGTACTATTCCTTAGAATGTTTTTTTGACTATAGGTACTGGTAAATATCCCTTAGCTTTGTATATTTATAGTTACGTAGCATGATTAATTGAAATTCATAGTATAGTTTAAATTTATGTGCTTCTTTTCAAAGTACGCTCATTGTTATTTTAATTTACCACGCAAAAAAGAGTACAGTCGGTAGTTTAATCTATAGGTAACAGCTTATAGATAGACTTATTTAATGAGTAAACTTTAATACGAGACTTTTGGGTTAGAATAAAAATTCTCCAAAAAAAAGTATTAATTTCATAATACAAGGCAAAATAAAGAAAATGAAATTAATATAATTGATATAAATGAAGGGGAGGATTTAGTGAAAAGCGAGGAAAGTGTAAAGGTTATTCCTTTAGGAGGCCTTGGAGAAATAGGTAAGAATATAACGGCTATTGAGTACGAGGATGAGATCATTGTCATAGACTGTGGTATATCCTTTCCTGATGAAGAAATGTATGGTGTAGATTTAGTAATTCCAGATATAACTTATTTAAAAAACAATGCAAAAAAAGTAAAGGGCATTTTTTTAACCCATGGACATGAAGATCATATAGGATCATTGCCGTACATTCTAAAACAATTGAATGTACCTGTTTATGGTACTAAGTTAACCTTAGGAATAATTGAAAATAAGTTAAAGGAGCATAATATATTTTCAGACTGTGAACTTCATAATGTAAATGCTGGCGAAACAATAGAACTAGAAAAGCTTAAAATTGAATTCATAAGAGTTACTCACAGCATAGCAGATTCCTGCGCCATTGCCATTCACTCTCCATTGGGTGTTATATTACATACTGGGGACTTCAAAATTGATTATACACCCATTGATGGATTAGTCATGGATTTAGAACGTATCTCAAATTTAGGTAAGGAGGGCGTATTACTTCTTATGGCCGATAGCACAAATGTGGAACGTGAAGGGCATACAATTTCAGAAAAAGCTATAGGCAAGACTCTAACTAGAATACTTTCTAATGCGGAGGGAAGGGTTATTGTAGCCACCTTTGCTTCAAACATTCACAGAATGCAGCAGATTGCAGACGCTTCTGTGAGGTATGGTAGAAAAATTGTTTTTAGTGGGAGGAGTATGGAGAACATCTCACAAGTAGCTATGGACCTTGGATATCTTCATATACCAGAAGGCTATGTTATAGGTATAGATGATATGCGTAATTACCTAAGTAAAAATATTACAATAATTACTACCGGAAGTCAGGGGGAACCTATGGCTGGCCTTGCTAGGATAGCTTTTGGTACACACAGAAAAATTACCATTGAACCAGAGGATTTGTATATTATTTCTGCATCTCCAATTCCAGGAAATGAGAAACTTATATCTAGAGTAATCAATGAGTTATTCAAAAAAGGAGCAGAGGTAATCTACGAGGACTTAGAAGAAGTGCATGTATCCGGTCACGCCTATCAAGAAGAATTAAAATTAATTCATACATTAGTTCATCCCAAATATTTCATGCCAGTTCACGGTGAATACAGACATTTACGGCATCATGCTAAGTTAGCACAAAGATTAGGTATGGAAGGCAAAGACATATTCACAATAGAAACAGGGCAGGTTCTAGAAATTACAAAAAAAGAAGCTAAAGTTACAGGAAGGGTACATACTGGGTCTGTATTTGTAGATGGATTTGGCGTGGGGGATGTTGGCAACATAGTACTTAGAGATAGAAAGCACTTAGCAGAAGATGGCATGCTCACTGTAGTGGTTACCTTAGAGCGAGAATCTTATAGTATTATTGCAGGACCAGATATAATTACTCGGGGATTTATATATGCAAAGGAATCGGATACCTTAATTAGCGAAGTAAAAGAGATTGTTAGGGGTGAACTAAATAATTGTCTAGATAACAAAATCATTGAATGGTATGTATTAAAATCAAATATGAAAAAATCAATAGAGCGATATTTATATGAAAAAACAAAACGTAGACCAATTATTCTTCCAATTATTATGGAAATTTAACGGAAATTTAAAAGCTGAAGGTATTAATACCGTCAGCTTTTTTATAATTAAAAAACTAATAATGAACTCTAACTAACCAAAACCGTATACTTTTATCACTCCATCCAAGATCCCAAGGTACTTTATTTCTATCAGAATTATGACAGCTAACCAAGGAATATCCTCTTGAATCAGCTCCTGTTACAACAGAAATATGAGTGATATCATTTTTCTTTTCATAGGCAACAAAATCTCCTGGTAGTAGCTTATAACTAGCTTTAAAAACCTTGTCGTAGCTACCATAGGCAATTATTGATGCTCTACCACTATTGGTCATATATTTTTTAAAGCCATCAGCATTTAGCCAAGCCCTTGTTGCTCCATTTCCATCATAGTTCCAAGCAGAATTTTTTCTGAATTTTCCTCCTTCAAAAAGAATTTGTGATGCAAAATTTGCACAATCGCCACCCTGAGGATTATAGTCTCTATACTTTTTATTATACTTATATCCATATTCCTCAATACTTGCAGCACCACAATATTTATCAGCATATTCTATAGCCTTGATCCTTCTCTTGTGTATAGTAGATAAATCTCTTGCATTTTGAGATAGTATATATTGTTTTATAGAATCTGCCTTAATATTATCTAAGTATAAAGAATCTGCAAAAGGATCATTATACCACTCTTTAGAAATTATCCATGAACCATCTTTATTAATAAGCTGTAAGTTGTGATAGGTTCCAATTCTTGAAGTGTTTTCAAGTTCTGGCTGATCTTCATATACATACTTATATTCTGTTGAACATAATAAAGAAACAGAAAAATTATTATTACTACCTTTGATTCTTTTTACAATTACTGTTGGTGTAATATCTATAAACTTAACTCCTTGTTTTTCTTCCCAATTATTAATGTAATCCATCTTTCTTTTTTCATATTCATATGCCCAAGTTCCATACTTTGTATCCATATTATAAATTGATTGAATTAATTCTAAATCACCGGTTAATATAGCCTTATTTCTTCTTTGAAAAATTTGTTCTATATAACTTTTAACTTCTTCTTTTGAATCATCAGTATTAGCATAGGTGTAGGTTGTAGTAAATATCGGTATAAACAAAAGAAATGTGACAAATATAAATAATTTAACTTTGGATGATTGTAATTCTTTCATTTTAAAAAAATTCATAATATAATACTCCTATTATTTTATTAATTCATTGATTTTTTCTATGGCATTTTTTATAGCGAGTTGTTCTATTGGTGCACCTTCATACCATGGATTTTTTGAATCCTTGCTATTTGCAAAATAGCGAGCCTTTAATATAATTTCAGGTCTATACTCGAAATGTAGAATATCAAAGTGGGACCATTTACCTCCCCATACAAAGTTATTATTTTCAAAAATTTCTACAAGCTCACTGGGATAGGAGGCTAATCTTTTTTCGCCTTCCTCTTTAGAAGCCCATTTCCAATAATCTCTTTTATCACTAGCAAGGTCAATTGCTATTCCAAAAGAATGAGGACTTAATCGATTTGTACCTGAAATTACGCGGTAATTAAAAGTACCACTACAAGGTAAAAGGCATCTTCTAACATTTTGATTTCTTTCTGAAAGAGGCATTATCTGTTTCATAATAGCTTGGAGTGAATTTGATGCATTATTATTGCCGTTAAATTGGTAGTTATTATAACCTACCTTAACTTTTGTAAGCTTAGATTCAACATCTTGCTTTGAGGTTCCATAAACTTCGGATAATAATCCGTAGGAACGCACGCGACCAGGGTCATAATTTTCTGCCATAATACTTTTAACCGGAGAAAGGGGGTAAATTTGCTCTAAAGTATCTTGAAGGTCTGGGTTTGCTAGTTTTTCTTGTGGGTTTTTTCTTGCTTTGTCATCGTAAAGCAACTTTTTCCCAGACTTCATTACTAGATAGACACATCCATTGCTTTCTTCAATATTTGTAATATATTCAGGATAAGCTATCATTAGGCAGAGTAGGTCTTGCTTCATCGTTGCATTATATATATTGGTATTTTCTTTCACAAGATTAACATTTGTAGCTGAGGATATTGATACATTTCCTATATTAAGAAGTAAACTAATAATAAGTAATAAGGTAAAAGATTTCTTCATGATGATATTCTCCTCTTTAAAGTAATTAATATAGCTTTTGAAAGATTTCTTTAAAATTATAAAGTGTAAATTACTTTTTAATAATAGGTTTGCTATATATAATTGCCTATGTGCTATTATTTATGTGTGGATATATTAACAAACTTAGTGAAGCAATTTCCAATAACCCATATTGAAATAAATTACAAATTTAAAAAAATTATAAAATGAGAGATTTAAATCCATAAATAATGGCAATATAAAGTAGTTAAATAGGCATCATGAATTTGATGCCTATCCTATATTTTTTATTTAGTTATAATTTTTCTTAAAAATCATAATGAGAAGAATAATAAGAAACATGCCACTTGCCACGTGGGTGGCACCTGGCATTATCCGTTTATAACTACGCCACCATTGACATGAATAGTTTCGCCACTTACATATGACGCACCTTCGGAAGCTAAAAACACATAAGTTTCTGCAAGCTCCACTGGTTGACCTGGTCTTCCCATAGGAGTCTTGCTTCCGAATTTACCAACCTCAGTTGCATTGAAGGAAGATGGTATAAGAGGTGTCCATATAGGACCTGGAGCTACTGCATTAACTCGTATTTTT
>JAJYBA010000030.1 GCA_021779235.1 Bacillota bacterium | reverse complement strand
TAGAAAAGTTTATAAAAGAAACGGATGTAGCTATTGAATTAGGTGGAGAAGATGCTAAAATCACCTATTTTAAAGGTGGAATAGACCAGAGAATGAATGGAAGCTGTGCTGGTGGAACAGGTGCTTTTATAGATCAAATGGCAACACTTTTACAAACAGATGCTATGGGACTTAACAGTTTAGCACAAAAACATAAAAATATTTATCCAATAGCGGCTAGGTGCGGTGTATTTGCTAAGACAGATGTGCAGCCTTTATTAAATGAAGGTGCAGCAAAAGAAGACATAGCAGCATCCATTTTTCAAGCAGTTGTAAATCAAACTATAAGTGGACTTGCTTGCGGAAGACCGATTAAAGGAAAGGTAGCTTTTCTTGGTGGTCCATTATATTTCTTACCTGAACTTAGAAAAAGATTTATTGAAACTTTAGAACTTACAGAAGATGAAATTATCATACCTGAAAATTCTCAGCTTTTTGTTGCTATTGGTGCAGCTCTTACATCTAAAAATGAGAAGAGCATCCAATTTGATGTCTTAAAAAACAAATTGTCTGTGCTTAAAGATGATGCGATGCATGAAGTTTTAAGTTTAGAGCCACTTTTTAAAGATAAAGAAGAGTTTGAAGAGTTCAATAAAAGACATGCGGCTCATAAAGTTAAGAAAAAAGAATTAGCTAGTTATGAAGGAAATTGCTATTTAGGAATAGATGCAGGCTCCACTACTACTAAAGCTGCTTTAGTTTCAGAAGACGGTGAATTGTTGTATTCCTATTATGGAAGTAATGCGGGTAGTCCGTTAAATAGTGCAGTCAAAATATTAAAGGATATTTATTCTGTTTTACCTAAGAAAGCTGTAATCGCCAATTCTGCGGTGTCTGGATATGGTGAAGGTTTGATAAAAGCAGCCTTAAAGGTTGATATAGGTGAAGTTGAAACAGTGGCACATTATAAGGCAGCAGATTTCTTTCTTCCTGGTGTAGATTTTATTCTTGATATTGGTGGACAAGATATGAAGTGCATAAGGATAAAAGATGGAGTTATAAACAGTATACTTTTAAATGAAGCTTGTTCTGCTGGATGTGGTTCTTTTCTTGAAACCTTTGCAAAATCCTTACAAATGAATATACAAGATTTTGCAGTAGCAGCACTAGATGCTGTAAATCCAGTAGATCTTGGTTCAAGATGTACGGTATTTATGAATTCAAAGGTTAAGCAGGCACAAAAGGAAGGTGCTAAGGTAGCAGATATTTCTGCTGGTTTATCATATTCTGTAGTTAAAAATGCATTGTATAAGGTTATAAAAATAAGAAATCCAGAAGAACTTGGACAAAACATAATTGTACAGGGTGGAACGTTTTATAATGATGCAGTTTTAAGAAGCTTTGAGATGATATCTGGTAGAAAAGTAATAAGACCGGATATAGCAGGACTTATGGGAGCATTTGGAGCAGCACTTATAGCAAAGGAAAGATATGATGAAGTTTATGAATCTACTCTTTTAAAAAGCCATCAGCTAGATAGCTTTGGAGTAGAAGTAAATATGAGAAGATGTGGACTTTGCAATAATAATTGCATGCTTACTGTAAATGGCTTTTCAGATGGAAGACAGTACATTACTGGAAACAGATGTGAAAGAGGTGCTGGTCACGCAATTAAAAAGAATGAAATACCTAACTTGTATGATTATAAATATAAAAGAACCTTTAATTATAAATCTTTGACTAAAGAGGAAGCTAAAAGAGGGATTGTTGGTATTCCAAGGGTTTTAAATATCTATGAGAATTATCCTTTTTGGCATACATTCTTTACTACCCTTGGCTTTAGAGTTGAACTTTCTCCGAGATCAACTAAAGATATTTATGAGCTTGGTATAGAAACTATTCCTTCAGAATCAGCTTGTTACCCAGCCAAACTAACACATGGACATGTAGTAAGCTTAATTAATAAAGGAATAAAGTTTATTTTTTATCCTTGTATTCCATATGAAACAAAAGAACAACAAGGGGCAACAAATAACTATAATTGTCCTATTGTTACGTCTTATCCAGAGGTATTAAAAAATAATATGGATGAATTAAGAGCAAAGGATATAATATACAAAAATCCATTTTTACCTTTAAACGATCCTAAAAGACTTAAGGATAGATTATATGAAGAACTTATACATTTTAATATTTCTAAAAGAGAAATTAATAATGCAGTAGATCTTGCTAAAGCTGAAGAAGCAAAATATAAAAATGATATAAGAAGTAAAGGTGAAGAGGTACTTGAATATATTAAGGAAACTGGAATAAAAGGTATAGTATTAAGCGGAAGACCATATCATATCGATCCTGAAATTAATCATGGAATTCCAGATTTAATTACTAGCTTTAAAATGGCTGTATTAACAGAAGATTCAGTAGCTCATCTTGGAACTGTTGAAAGACCTCTTAGAGTTGTAGACCAATGGGTTTATCATTCAAGATTATATGCGGCTGCTAGCTTTGTAGCAAAAGAGGACAACCTTGAAATCATTCAGCTTAATTCATTTGGTTGTGGACTAGATGCAGTAACGACAGATCAAGTTCAGGAAATACTTGAAAATAACAAAAAAGTTTATACTACTATAAAAATAGATGAAGGTAACAACTTAGGTGCAATAAGGATTAGAGTTAGATCATTAAAAGCTGCTATGGAAGAAAGAGATGCTATAGGAATAAAACCGGAAAAGATAGTTAAACTTGAAAATAGAAAACAATTTACAGAAGAAATGAGAAAAAATCATACTATTCTTTGCCCTCAGATGTCACCTATTCATTTTCAATTTTTAGAAGCAGCTATTGAAGAATCAGGTTACAAAATTGTTGTTCTCCCATCTGTAGATAAAAATGCTGTAGAGGAAGGCTTGAAATATGTTAATAATGATGCATGCTATCCATCTATTATAGTTGTTGGGCAAATGATAGAGGCTTTGAAATCTGGTAAATATGATTTAGATAATACTTCAGTAATGATTTCACAAACTGGTGGAGGTTGCAGAGCAACAAATTATATTGGATTTATTAGAAAAGCTTTGAAGGATGCAGGTTTTTCACATGTTCCTGTAATTGCAGTAAGTGCACAAGGCTTAGAATCAAATCCTGGCTTTAAAATTTCTTTGCCTATGTTAAACAGATGTGCCATAGCCCTTGTTTATGGCGATTTGTTGATGAGGGTATTATATAGGGTAAGACCATATGAAAAGGAAACAGGTGCTGCAAATAGACTTTATGAATCTTGGGTAGATAGATGCAAAAAGTCTAGCAGAAGCGGTAATCTTAATGAGTTTAAAAAGAATGTATGGTCAATAGTTAGAGATTTTGATACCTTGCCAATAAACAATATTAAGAAGCCAAAGGTTGGGCTTGTGGGAGAAATTTTAGTTAAGTTCCATCCTACAGCAAACAATAATATTGTAGATATTATAGAAAATGAAGGCGCTGAGGCTGTTATGCCAGATTTAATGGATTTCCTTTTCTATAGTGCATATAATTCAAACTTTAAGCATAAATATCTTGCTGGCACAAGAAAAGCAAAAGTAGTAAGCAACGTTTTAATAAATGCTATGGAATTCTATAGAAAAGAAATGAAGAAAGCTTTAAAGAAAAGTGAGCGCTTTGAACCACCAAAAACTATTCATCAGCTTGCAAATGGAGTAAATGATATTGTATCTATTGGAAATCAAACTGGTGAAGGATGGTTTTTAACTGCTGAAATGGTAGAACTTATAGAAGGTGGTGCAGAAAATATAGTTTGTATGCAGCCTTTTGCTTGTCTTCCTAACCACGTAACCGGTAAAGGAATGATTAAAGAATTAAAGAGAAGATATACTTATGCAAATATAGCAGCCATTGATTATGATCCAGGTGCTAGCGAAGTAAATCAGCTTAATAGAATTAAGCTTATGCTTTCTACCGCGTTTAAAAATTTAGATAAAAAAGAGCAATTTGTAAAAACTGCTGAAGAAGTAGAAGATAAAAAACAAGAAGCTCAAAATGCTGTGCTTGAATAAACTTAAAAATAATTAAAGCGACTTACTGTTTAATAAATAAAATAACAGTAAGTCGTAGTTTTTTATATTAAAAATTATGTTTCGGAAATTATTTTACCTGTTTCGCTTAAATCGTATCCGCTTATACCTTCTAATTCCTTATGGAATTCAGTTGAGTTTAATATATCTATAATTGCCTTAAATTCTGGCTTTTCAAGATCTTCTTTTCTTATTACTAAATCTAATTTTTCTTTTTGAATAGGAATAAAATCGATATTACTTACTTGCAAAGCAGTTTTTTCATTTCCAACAGCAACATCAGCTTCACCTCGTGCTACAGCACTAGCTACTGCTAAATGTGAATATTCTTCTCTATAATAGCCAGCGATACAATTTCTAGATATACCAAGTTTTCTTAAGTGCTCATCAATTAGCACTCGAACACCACAGCCAGGTTCTCTATTGATCATCACCACATCTGATTTTGTTAAATCAGACCAATCGTTAATATTTTTGGGATTGCCGTTATAAACATAAAATCCTTGCATTCTATATGCTAAGTTGACAAGGATGCAGGAAAATCCAGGGAGAAGTCTGCGAACATAAGGAATATTATAAATCCCTGTCTCACCATCCCATAGATGGACAGAAGTAACATTTGCAGTTCCTTTATATAATTCGACAAGCCCATTGTAACTACCAATATAGCTTCTTAATGCACGAATTTTACTTGGATGCTTTTCTAAATATTTAGTTAATATGTCTAGAATTAAATCCTGGCCACAAATAATAATGTTTTTATCATTTTTTCCTGATTCAGAATTAGAATTAGCTAAGGTATTATCTTTATTAACATAATTAGAACTTATAATTGAAGTTTTTGTATCACATAAATTAGTTCTGCTTTTATTTTTATAGTTTTCAATATCATCATAATCTATTCTAATTTTTCTACCAACTCTATAAGAAGGAAGTTCTTTTCTTTTTATTAATTCATAAACAGTATTTTTTGATATATCTAAGATTTCCGCTACTTCTTGTGTGGAAAGCGATGTTTTACCATTCATATAATCACTACCTTTTAATAAATTTATGTAACCATAATTTTTATTATTATATTATATCAAAATATCAATAGCAACAATTGGAATGAAAACAATAGAATAAAAAAATATAATTGTAGGTAAAATCAAAAAAAAATATCAAAATAAAATTGTATGAATTGGTATATAAAAAAAATCTTTTTAACAATTTTAGTATTGTTTTATTATGATTCATATTTGAAAACGGAAATCATATATTATAAAAAAATACGTTTTTAATGAATATTTATTAATAAATAACGTTATATTATAACGAATTAATAAAATAATCATTGCATAATTATTAAATTCATACTATAATACAAATAACAGAAACAATAAATATTTAGGACATAAAAATTTACTTGGATAAAAAAAGTGAATTAAATTAGTACAAATTCATTTTTTTTATATAAATAAAAATGTATGAGGAGGATTAATTGGATGAGACAGGTAGCTATTTATGGGAAAGGTGGTATAGGAAAATCTACTACTACACAAAATTTAACAGCAGGTCTAGCTGAAATGGGAAAACAAGTTATGGTTATAGGCTGTGACCCGAAAGCTGATTCTACTAGATTATTGTTAGGGGGATTAGCACAAAAATCAGTTCTTGATACATTAAGAGAAGAAGGAGAGGATGTAGACTTAACAGCAATATTGAAAGAGGGATATGGACAAATAAGATGTGTAGAATCGGGAGGTCCAGAACCAGGTGTTGGATGTGCAGGTAGAGGTATTATTACATCTATAAACATGCTTGAACAATTAGGTGCATATACGGATGATATTGATTATGTGTTTTATGACGTATTAGGCGACGTAGTTTGTGGTGGCTTTGCTATGCCGATAAGAGAAGGTAAAGCTCAAGAAATATATATAGTAGCATCAGGAGAGATGATGGCGCTTTATGCAGCTAACAACATTTCAAAAGGTATAAAAAAATATGCATTAAGTGGTGGTGTTAGATTAGGAGGAATAATTTGCAATAGCAGAAAGGTTGCAAATGAATACGAATTGCTGGATGCTTTTGCTAAAGAACTTGGAAGTCAACTTATACATTTTGTGCCAAGGAGTGCAATGGTAACCAAAGCAGAAATAAATAAAAAAACTGTTATAGATTTTGATCCTGAATGTGAACAAGCAGATGAATATAGAACTTTAGCTAAAAACATAGATGAAAATAAATTATTTGTAATACCAAGTCCAATGACTCAAGATAGATTAGAAGAAATATTAACACAATATGGATTAATGGATTTATAAAATAAAACGGATATACCTCAAAATCCGAAAAATGAGATATATCCTTGTAAAAAAAATTTACAAATTAATTATATCATTTTAGGCTAAATTATTCAAATTATTATAATAAAAATTATAAAAAATAGGAGGTAAAATGGATGCCTTTAAAATTATTAGAATGTGATGAGACTATACCAGAAAGATTAAAACATGTGTATATCAAAGAATCAGGTGAAGATTTGACACAATTTTTGCCATCTTCAGATATACCTACAATACCAGGAACTTTATCTGAAAGAGGATGCAGTTTTTGTGGAGCAAAGCTTGTTATAGGTGGTGTACTTAAAGATACTATTCAAGTAATACATGGACCTATTGGGTGCTCATATAACACTTGGCACACAAAAAGATATCCTAGCGATAAAGATAACTTTCAGTTAAAACATGTTGTCTCAACTGATATGAAGGAAGGAAATGTTGTTTTTGGTGGGGAAAAAAGACTAAAACAATCTATGCTTGAAGCTTTTAATGCATTCCCAGAAATTAAAAGAATGATAGTATATGTTACATGTGCCACAGCACTTATCGGTGATGATATTAAAGCAGTAGCTAGGGATGTAGAAAGTGAACTAAATAATGAAGTTGATATTTTCTGTGTACAATGTCCTGGATTTGCGGGTGTTAGCCAATCTAAAGGACATCATGTTTATAATATAGACTGGATGAATGAAAAAGTTGGAACAGTTGAACCTGAAATTTCAAGTCCATATACAGTAAACTTTATTGGTGACTATAATATTCAAGGAGATACTGAGGTATTAGAAAAGTATATGAAGAAATTAGGAATTCAAATCATAGCACATTTCACAGGAAATGGAACGTATGATTCGAATAGAGCTATGCATAGAGCACAGCTAAATATTACAAATTGTGCAAGGTCAGCTGGATATATAGCAAATGAGCTTCAAAGGAAGTATGGAATTCCGCGTATGGATATTAGTACTTGGGGATTCGATTATGTAAAAGAAGGGTTAATGAAGATAGGTATATTTTTTGATATGGAAGATAAGGTTGAAAAATTAATTTCAGAAGAGGTTGAAAAATATCTGCCCCAATTAGAATGGTATAAGGAAAAGTTAAAAGATAAAAAAGTATGCATTTGGACAGGTGGACCAAGACTTTGGCATTGGACAAAGACCCTTGAAGATGAACTAGGTATGAAGGTTGTAGCTATGTCTTCAAAGTTTGGACATCAAGAAGATTTTGAGAAAGTTATATCGAGAGGTAGTGTGGGAGCATTATATATCGATGATGGTAATGAATTAGAATTCTTTGAAGTTATTAAAATGATGAAGCCAGATGTTATTTTAACTGGACCAAGGGTAGGAGATCTAGTGAAAAAGTTGCACATACCATATATAAATGGACATGGTTATCATAACGGACCTTACATGGGGTTTGAAGGTTGCTTAAATATGGCAAGAGATTTATATAATGCAATTTATTCGCCAGTTTATAGATTAGCAGCAGAAGATATAAGGGAGGCTGAATAAAATGACAGATAAGGCAAAAGAGATATTTGATTATATTCAGCAACGATGCCTATGGCAAACTCATTCGAGAGAATGGGATAGAAGGAATAATATAGAGGGCGTTATGGATAGAGTAAAGGCACTTTTAACTAATGAAGAAATAATTAATAATACGCTTCTTGAAAAAGCATATTATGCTGATGCCAAGGTTTTAGTAAGTCAGCTCAAAGAACATATAGCATGGATTAAAGAAGCAAAAAATGAGGAAATAACAAGTGCACTTGATGGGGCAAAAGACGAATTATTTAGAGTATTTATAGATAAATGCTTAAATGGAGAAATAAGATGGAACTTTTATTAAAAGAAGTGAACTCAAAAGTAAAAACTAAGAAGAGGTGATATGATGTCGGTTGAAATAAAACAAAAAGAGAGGCTGAATGTAATAAATCCAATTTTTGACTGCCAACCTGCTGGGGGTCAATTTGCTGCAATAGCTATAAAGGAGTGTATTCCACTTGTTCACGGAGGACAAGGTTGTTGTACATTTGTTAGATTAGTATTTGCACAACACTTTAAAGAAAATTTTGACATAGCTTCATCTTCACTACATGAAGATGAAGCAGTTTTCGGAGGAATTGACAGAATATTAGATGGAGTAAGAACTTTAATTCAAAGATATCCAGAAGTTAGGATTATACCAATAATAACCACATGTTCAACAGAAACAATAGGTGATGACATTGAGGGTACTGGGAAGAACTTAAATAAAGAGCTTAAAGAAAAATATCCAGATAAAAAGGTTAAGCTGATACCTTTACACACTCCTAGTTATACGGGTAGTCAGGTTAGTGGATATGATGTGGCTTTAGAAACCTTTATTAGTGAATTAGCAAAACAAAGTAAACCAAATGGAAAGTTAAATATTATAACTGGATGGGTAAATCCAGGAGATGTAACAGAGATAAAGCATTTGTTAAGTGAAATGAAGGTTGAAGGGAATGTTTTACTTGATACAGAAACTTTTGATGCACCAACTATGCCTGATAAATCTGCATTTGCATATGGGAATACAACAATAGAAGATATCGAAGATAGTGCAAATGCTTTAGGAACCATAGCATTATGTAAATATGAAGGTGGGAAAGCTGCTCAGTTTTTAGAAACAGAATTTGATATTCCTACTATAATTGGTGATATGCCGGTTGGAATTAAAAATACAGATGCTTTTTTAAAAAACATTAAAAAGCTTACAGGAAAAGAAATACCAAATTCTTTGATTATTGAACGTGGTAAAGCAATCGATGCGATTGCGGATTTAGGACATATGTTTTTTGCAGATAAGAAAGTCGCAATTTATGGAGATCCAGATTTAGTAATAGGTTTAGCTCAGTTTTGCATAGATGTTTCGTTAAAACCAGTACTTCTTTTATTAGGAGATGATAATAAGGCTTATAAAAAAGATATCAGATTTAAAACTATTGAAGAACAAATTGATTATGATTTAGAAGTAATAACGAATGCAGATTTATTTGAACTTCAAAGCAAAATTGAAAACAAAGAAGTTGAAGTTGATTTAATACTCGGACATTCAAAAGGAAGGTTTATTGCAATAGATAATAAAATACCAATGGTTAGGGTTGGATTTCCAACATTTGATAGAGCAGGTTTATGGAAACAGCCATTGATAGGTTATAGAGGAGCAGAGCAACTTGCAAATACAATTGCAAATGCATTATTTACTCATATGGAATACACAAAAAATAAAGAATATATATTAAATGTTTGGTAAAATAGGAGGAATCGATATGAATTTAATTGCAACAGTATTGTTTGTATGTGCAGAATTATTGGGAGCTACATTATTTATAGTAACAAAAGAAAGTAAAAAGAGAATGTTTTTATCCTGTTTAGGATTAGGCTTTGCTTTTGCAATTGCAATTGCAGATATAATTCCGGATTCGTCTAAGGATTTTAAGTATGCATACGTAGTTGTTGTCTTTGGTATTGCAACAATGTTTGCAATTAATAAATTGGGAAATTTTGCAGGAAAATATTCAGCAGTTGCAGGTATGGGGTTTCATAATTTCTGTGAAGGGATTGTTTTAACTGCTATGGCGGTTAATCCGTTAATGTTAGTTGGATTAGTTCTTCACAAAGTGCCAGAAGGGATGGTTACATTTTCGCTTCTCGATGGTAAGAAAGATAGAACTAGATTTACTATATCAGCCTTAATTTCTTTATTAATTCCACTAGGTGCCTTAGTCCCAACACCAGAATATATTGCACAGCCAATTGGTGCATTCGTTGCTGGGGTAATTTTATATGTTGTCTCTGCTTCAATACTTAAAATTGTAGCAGATAATATTAAAGAAGATGTAAATATAAAATCTAAGATTGCAACTATAGCAATAGTTGGAGCGGTAATAGGTACAGTATCTTGCTTATTATGCTAAGTTGGTAATAAAAAAGTTTTAACTTTTACTTCTTATCTAACATTTTATTTTAGGAGGTGTAAATTAAGTGGACATTCATGGAAGTATAGTATTTTCTGGAAAATTAAGTGAACTGTATAAATTAACCAAGGAAGGTAAAATTAAAACAAATCTTCAAGGGAGTCATACAAGACCTTGTAAGTTTTGGACCGCTATGAAGATATTGAGTGGAATAAAGAATGCAATAGTTATTGCTCATGGACCAAGTGGCTGTGCTTATGGTGTGAAAAATGCTTATAAACTTACAAATTGTCGTAATAGCGGCTCCCCTTATGAATCGGTACTAACAACAAATATTGGAGAAAAAAATATTGTTTATGGAGGAGAAAAAGAGTTAAGGGGTGCTATTTTAGAAGTTTATAAAAAATATAAGCCAGATTTAATAGTAGTAGCAACAAGTTGTGCAACAGGTATAATTGGAGATAATGTGGATTCAATTGTTGATAAAGTAAAAAAGAATATTAACGCTGAATTAATGACTATTCATTGCGAGGGCTTTTCAGGAGAATATAGAACAGGGTTTGATTTAGTATTTAAAGAAATTGTCAATTTAATGGAGGCACCTACTGAAGCTAGCAAAAAAAAGTTAGCTAAGTATGTAAATATTGTTGGCGGAAAGATGGGTCCAGAGAGAACAGAAGTAGATACAGATGTTAAAGAACTTATTAGAATGCTTGAAGGAATGGGAGCAAAAATTAATTCTGTGATTGCAGGAAATTGTTCACTAGAACAACTAAAAAAAGCACCAAGTGTGGCAGTAAATTGCACATTATGTATGGATATAGGTTATGTAGTTGGAAAAGAAATGTTAAATGTATATGGAACACCTTTAAACTCAACTATACTTCCATATGGCATAAGTGCAACAGAAAAATGGCTTTTGGGGGCAGCAAAGTATTTAGATATGGAAAAAGAAACAAAAGAGTTTATGGAAAAAGAGTACAATGAAATAAAAGAAGAATTTGAAAAAGCAAAAGAAAATCTTATTAATAAAGTTGCAATAATCGAAGGACATGATGCAGTAAAAAGCTTATCTATAGCTTATATGTTGGAAAAGGATTTCGGAATGCGTCCAATAATATATAACTTTCACCCATGGAATACAGGAGCTAGAGAAACAAGTATAGATTATTTATTACTTGCGGGAATTGATCCTGAGATATTAATTACAAAAGGAACTCTTTCTTTTGGAAAGTATGAATCTATGCAACAGACGGAAGAAGAATTACTTGCGTTTCTTGGGGCAATGGATTCAAAATCGGTAATTTATTTTGGTTCGTCGTTAAGTTTCCCAAGTATTCCGTTAGTAGATTTGAATGCAATTTTAAACAGGCCAAGGTTTGGATATAGAGGAGCACTTAAGGTTGCAAAAGCAATAAATAAAGCTATAGAATACTCATTTAGACCAAGAAGTTCCTTATCTAAGAAAATGATATTTCCAGATAAAGCTTCAGGTATTACATCAGTTAGCTCACTAACTGATAAATTAAGTCAAGATGTTCCAGATTGCACAATGTATTCAAAGAGGAGGAGTGGAAGATGCATAAACAGCTAGAGCTAGAAAGCGATCAATACAGTAAAGATCCTATTTTAGGTTGTGCTCTCGAGGGAGTAGCAAGCGTTGTTGCTGGAATAAAGGATGTTAGTATAATTATTCATTCCCCTCAAGGCTGTGCATCAACGGTAAGAGCATCTTATGATGCCCATGAAATAGATTTTACTAAAAGAAAAATTGGATGTACAAGATTATTTGAAGCTGATATTATTTTGGGTGCTACAAAAAAGTTAAATGAAATGATATTAGAAGCAGACAAGACTTTTAATACAAATGTAACTTTCGTAGTCGGTACTTGTTCGGCAGATATAATTGGCGAAGACATTGAGGCTATATGCAAAGAAATGCAGCCAAGGGTTGCATCCAAGCTAATTCCAATATTAGCTGGTGGTTTTAGAGGCAATAGTTATTCAGGGATAGATTTAGGTCTTAATGCATTATTTCCTTTTATAAAGAAAACACCTTTAAAAAAAAGTAATACAGTTAATATTATTGCCCCACAGGCAAATTTGAATCCAACTTGGTGGTCAGATTTAAAATGGGTTGAAAATGTATTAGATAAACTAGGTGTTGCAGTTCAAACTGTATTTTCTCATAATACTTCATTTATTGACATAGAATCAGCAGGTACTGCAACAGCTAATATTTTATTAAGTAACGACGCAGGGTATGCTTTTGCAAAGCGAATGGAAGATATACATGGAATTCCATTAATATTATCAAATATACCTATGCCAATTGGAATACAAAATACAAATAGATGGATAAGAGCATTAGGATCATATTTTGGAGCAGAAGAAATGGCAGAAAAACTCATAAAATATGGTGAAGAAGAGGTTATAAGCATACTTAGAAAAAGAGCGTTAATGATTATTCCGAGATACAGAAATTGTCAAATAGCATTATCCTCTGATGCAACTATTGGGATAGGAATGCTAAGAATGCTTTTTGAAGAATTGGAAATGATACCTGAACTTTTACTCTTTAAAAGTGATGCAAAAGAAGCAAAAGAACTTTTAGCAAAAGAACTTTTAGAAATGGAGATTTCCCCAAAGGTTGTTTTTGATATAGATGGATATCAAATAAAAAAAGATTTATCAGATGTAGATGTAGATGTCTTAATAGGTTCCGCCTGGGAAAAGTATATTGCAGAAGAGCTTAAAATTAAAATATCTTTTGATGTTTTATCTCC
>JAJYBA010000204.1 GCA_021779235.1 Bacillota bacterium | reverse complement strand
CTCCTTGTAGGCAATTCCGTTGGTGGATTTTTGAGTTGACCAGAACTTAAAACCTACTATATTACCCTTGTCGTCCCTTAACCAATTAATAAATACAGCAGTATGTCCTGATTTTGTTCTGCTAAAATCAATAAAATCTCCTGCTTTGGCATCCTCAAGTCTAGTGATTTGATTTCCAAGTCCATATTTGACAATTGCTCCTGCCAGCTGGTCCCCTTTTGACTTAGGCGTTCCCTCCGCATCATACCAGGTCAGCATAAAATCCCTCATATTATTTATAGTCATGTTATTAAAGTTGTCTGGAGCTAAGCCTGCTTCCTTGTTTCTCTCCTTCATTGCCTTAAAGAAAACCTCATAGGTTAAGCCTACACAATGGCTTGACTTGCTTCTATCAGGATTAGCCTTTGCAATTAGAGAACCTTTATAAATAATATTTTCAGTTACTCCATTATAATGATCATAATCGTTATTTAAAAGATATGGATATTTGTCTCCATCATAAGAAGGTATAACTTTCAGCACATAATTGTTTAATTCTGATTTTTTAGCAATAGCTTGTACATCAACTTTTGAAACCACTGTATTAACCGGAGCAGAAGCTGTATCAGTAGAATTATCAGTCTTCGTGGCTTCTGAAACGGGTGCCTTAACCGGAGCAGAAACTATATTGGTAGAATTAGATTTCTTAGTAGCTTTTGTGGGAGCATGTCCTGATAACGTAAAGAAAACCCCTGCAGCAAGTACAATTAAAACTATACTATATTTAGTAATATTAGCTTTAGAAAGCATATGTCCTGTCTCCTTTTGAATTAATTTAAAACCTATGTACAATTTTAAATTATTATACAAGCATTTTCAATAAAAAATGAACCATTCCTTTATATACCTGTTATACATATAAAAGCTAACCTCATATTTCAAGAAAAAAATCATCCTGTATTTTCAATAAACATCAGGATGATAATAAAAGTAATGCCAGCTTTTATTCCAGCTTCTTTACATCTTCATTAATGTAAAGTATTTATTTAACTGATCAAAAGTTGTTTTGATTCCTCCATCGTAACTTAAATATTTTCTTGAGTAACTTGTTCTATCCACATAAAGGAATTTATGCTTCAAATGTATCAGCAACATCCTTTAGGCATTTTGTAATCTCAATATGCTGCGGACAATGTCTTTCACACTGTTTACATCCGATACAGTCTGATGCCTTTCCATGTGTTCTTGTATTATTATTATAATATACCTTTTGTATAGAAAACCCTGTGCTCAAGGATTGCTTTTCCGTATTGTACAATGCAAAATACTTTGGAATAGCTATGTTTTTAGGACAGTCATCTACGCAGTATTGGCAGGCTGTGCATGGAATTGCAATTGTTTCGTTAATAATGTCCACAGCCTTTTTTACAACATCATATTCTTCCTTTACAAAAGGCTTAAACTCCTGCATATATCCGGTGTTATCCAGTAACTGTTCCATATCAGACATCCCACTTAATACCATCATAATTCCTTCATGGCTTGCCGCATAACGGATAGCCCATGAGGGTATAGACATGTCAGGATGATATTCATTAAATAATTGCTCTGCTTTTTCAGGCACTTTCGCAAGGGTACCACCCTTGACTGGTTCCATAACAATAACCGGTTTATTATGTTTTCTTGCTACTTCATAGCATTTTCTTGATTGAATACTTTCATTGTCCCAATCCAGATAATTAATCTGTAACTGGACAAAATCTACTTCTGGATGTGCTGTAAGAATTTCCTCTAATAAATCTGCATTATCATGATAAGAAAATCCAATCTGCCTGATTTTTCCTTCTTTTTTCTTGTTTTGAATAAATGCAAAACTGTCAAATTTTTGTGCTATCTCATAATGGGCTACACCAAGGTTGTGAAGAAGATAGTAATCAAAGTAATCTACGCCACACTTTTCTAACTGTTCATTGAAAATTCTTTCTTGATCTTCCCTTGTTTTCAAAAGCATAGTTGGTAATTTTGTGGCTATAGTGAAATCGTCTCTTTTATAACGCTTTACCAAAGCCTCTCTAATAGCTATCTCACTCTTACCCATATGATACATATAGGCTGTATCAAAATAGGTAAAGCCTCTTTCCAAAAAAATATCCACCATTTTATTTAATGTATCCATATCAATATCTGTTAAATCATTTTGGCTCTTTACTGGTAAACGCATAAACCCAAATCCTAATTTTTTCTTTTTCATATTTGTATTCCCTCCATAATTCTTCTAATAGGATGCTTCATAACTTGCTATACAATCCTGCATATTCAATGGTTCTTTCAAGTTTACATTTTTGTAGACTTCGACTTTATAGTAAAGATATCAAATTGTTTACTTATTTCTGAAATCCTATGTTTTACATCCTCAAAATTCATTCTACCACTTAGAGTTAACTCTAAGTCAAGCATTTATTTATAGTTAAATTACACTTCCATCATAGAATTGCCAAAAAGTTAAAAACCCAGCTGCAATCAAACTCAGCAATAAATGGCAACTTTCTATCTCCTAGAACTTCTAATAGTAGTTCATATGGTTTTCTTCCAGTTTTCCAATCATTAAACAATTGATGTTTTCCAAGTATGATTCCTGAAATCCTATCAAACACACCATTCAACTTTAGAAGTGAAAAACTTCTTTCTCTACAACTTTAAAACCTTTGTTTTCTAAAAGGCTTTTTCCTCTATGGAATCTTTTAGGACAAGTATATGTTACAGGTGCCGAAGGTGAAAATATACCTATGGAATCGCCAACCTTTAATCTTTTTAAACTAGCCATATTTTATCCCCCTTATATAAATGACTGTAATATTAAATGTTATAGTATGCTTTAAAATATTAAATTCATAAAAATCTATAGCACCTATCCAAAGTTTATTAAGTTAATTTTGAATTTAATTCAATATTATCATTTCCCTAAATATATATTAATCATAAACTCCTATTAACATTAAAATTAATAGGAGTTTATGTAAGGTAATTTAATAAAGTTTAATATGTTATATTACTTATTCCTAAATTCTTAAGAATACCCGTTGAAATTGCCTTAGCTAATTTGTTTTGGTAGGCATCGCTAGCTAAAAGTTTTTCTTCT
>JAJYBA010000203.1 GCA_021779235.1 Bacillota bacterium | reverse complement strand
ATTGACTTAGACGTTATTGCAGAAGGTGTAGAAAGCAAGGAACAAATTAAATTACTGAAAAGCATGGGCTGTAATCAAATACAAGGTTATTATTTTAGTAAACCTCTTCCAGCGGATGAAATTGAAGAGAAATTCTTAAAAACTAATTGGATTGAATCTTATGAATAAAATTTCTATCATTTAGGACGTAGAAAAATCATATGTTGCGTAAAATGCTATTTGAACGAACTTAGCAATTCTTAACTTATTTTATTACAATATCCGTCAAGAAAATCACATGTTTGAGCGATAGCGAGTTTGTGATTTTTAGGATATTTTAAGAAAATAAGTTTAGAATTGATTAGTGAAGTGAATTAGCATTTCTAGCAATATATGATTTTGTTATTTATGTAATGTTTGCCAATTGACTAAAAGTGGACAAACTTCACAAAAACTACATACTTTTTTGATATAATTGACTAATGATTCATAAAGTCTAAACAAATGAAGGAGATGTACAAATGAAGAATGTCCTGAGAAATCTCGCAGTTGTGATAACTTTAATCATTACTTCAAATGTAACTGCATTAGCGGTTCCAACAAATGAGAAGTCACAACAGCAAAAAGATTCACTAACTAATATTCAAGCTCAAAGAGATGAAATTGAAACAAAGATAGAACACTTTGATAATGAAATTGAAAAAATCATGGCTAAAACAGAAGCGAACAAAGCTAAAATATCTGAAACTGAAAAGGCAATTGAAAGTGCTGCAGCGGAGGTTAAGCAGGTTGAAGTGGAGTCCCAAAAGGAACAAGAACTATTTAATACTAGAATGAGGACCATGTACATAAATGGATTTGATGGGTATATGAGTATTATTCTTAATGCAGAGAGTTTTGGAGATTTTGTATCAAGAGTAGAAAACATAAAAACCATCGCAGAATATGATAAAAAAGTAATGAGTGGATTTGAAGCCACTAAAAAAGAATTAGATGAAAAGCAGCAAGGTCTAAATGCAACAAAAGAAACATTACTGAATTTGCAAGTGGAAAATAAGACGAAGCTAGACGAGATAATTGCCGATAAAGAGTCGCAAAATAAATTGATAACTGAGCTTAAGAGCAAGGAAAATGATTTAACAGGACAGGTAAGTGGATCTCAACTATTAGTAAATGAAAGTATAACGAAAATAGATGAAATAAGAAAGTCGGTGCCTAAATATACACCTTCAAGAGGTTCAGCGGCGATATCAGATAATGCTGTAATAGCCTATGCTTCTAACTTTCTCGGTACACCATATGTATGGGGAGGAACATCGCCTTCAGGCTTTGATTGCTCTGGATTTACACAATACGTATATGCTCATTTTGGAATATCTTTAGGAAGAACTACCTTTGATCAGATAAATGATGGTGTACAAGTATCTAGGGACAACCTAAGGCCAGGAGATTTGGTGTTCTTTGGAAGCTTTGATAATCCTCACCATATAGGTATTTACGTTGGGGATAACACTTATATCCATTCTCCACGTACAGGAGATGTGATTAAAGTTTCACCAATGACAAGAACAGATTTTGTAACAGCTAGAAGAGTAAAGTAAAAAAACAATGGGGACGGTTAACAACTATTTAGATAAAAAAATAATTGGGGACAGTTAAACACTTGTTCAATGCAAACTCTACAAGATGAAAAATAGGCACATTTAAATAAATAACAAATCAGTACGCTAACTTCTTTGGCTTGTTGTTTATTTTCATGTGCCTTATTGATGTTTAAGGGGATTATAATTTACTAATTATAATATTGTATAAATCTTTTTCATCGCGGCCTACTAATACTTCTTTATCCACCATAGCTATAGGATGAACCTTACATTTATGGCATTTCCCAATACATTTTTTTATGGATATCTTTATATTAGGATGTGTTTCAGTTATCATATTAATGACTGCATCTTTCCATTGGTTGTTCTCACAAAATTTCACTTTCATATTATCAACTCCTTTAGGCATATATCATGTGCCTAAATAACTTATATCTATATATTACGCTAAGTCTTAGGGAAATATAATGGTGAGCAGAATAAAAAATGAAGAATTTCGTGACTGTTAACTATTAATTTTTAAAGGGGGAATTAAACGTGGATAATATATTAATTATTGAAGATGAAGAAAAGGTTTCGGAAATACTAAAAGCCTATCTTCAAAAGGAAGGCTATACTGTTTATTGCGCTGAAAAGGGTATGGAAGGCATAAAACTTTTTGAAAAGATTCAATTCAGCTTAGTTATATTAGACTTAATGCTACCAGACATATCTGGTGAAGAGATATGTAGTATATTAAGAAAGATTTCTGAGGTGCATATATTTATGCTTACAGCTAAGGGTACCTTAGAAGATAGAATAGAAGGATTAAACCTTGGAGCAGATGAATATCTAGTTAAGCCCTTTAGCCCACGAGAACTAACTGCAAGAGTAAATTCTTTATTTAGAAGGCTTAATGTAAATAAGTTTGAAACAAAGGTTTATAATAATGGAGATTTAGAAATAAATTATGAAAAAAGAATAGTTAAGGTAAAAGGAGATGAAATATCTCTTACACCAAATGAATTCGACATATTACATATTCTTTCATCTAATAGAGGCAAAGTATTTACAAGAGAGCAGCTCATTGAAAGAATTATGGGCATTGATTTTCAAGGCTTTGATAGAACAATAGATGTACATATCAAAAATATACGTAAAAAGCTAGAAGAAGACAGTAGAAATCCTAAATATATAGTAACCGTAACTAGAATTGGTTATAAATTTGGTGGTGATTAATTTATGCAAAGCATAAGAAAAAGATTAAGTATTATTTTGGTATGCACTTCTATATTAGCACTTTTCTTGGCTACACTTTTGGTTAATATAACGATATCAAGAACCTTTAACCAGTACTTAGTGGAAATACAAAATAAGAGGAATACTAGAATTGTAACATATTTAGAAGAAGTATATAAAAAAAGTGGTAAATGGAATGAAAATTCAGGGATAGAAATCTTGCATGAAGCCTATATGGGAAACTATTGCCTTACGCTTAAAGATGAGAATAAGAAAATTATTTGGGGCATGAATCCTAATGATATGGCGCGCAATCCTAATAT
>JAJYBA010000202.1 GCA_021779235.1 Bacillota bacterium | reverse complement strand
GATTTAAAACAAAATCCATTATATGAAGATTCAGATTTAGCATTATTTAAAACACATTACTATGGTGGAGTTAAGAAATATCAATGGGTTACTATACCTCTAGCTATCCATGGTGTTGTGGTTAAGAAAGATGGAACTATAGTAAATATAGTAATTGGTGAAGATGAAAAAGAACCAGTAGTGGGAATTTCAGATCTTTTAATTCACTTATCTGCTGATCAAATGGCAAAGACTTTAGCAAAAGGTATTGAAGGTGAGGACTTAAACGTATTCATGGGAAGTATACCAGTAGAAGATAAAGATGCTAAAAATAGAGTTAAGTTAAATGTATTAAGACTTTTAAATGAAAAATATGATATAGACGAAGAAGATTTTGTATCAGCGGAACTCGAAGTAGTACCTGCTGGACGTGCTAGAAACTATGGATTAGATAGCAGTATGGTTATGGCTTATGGACATGATGATAGAGTTTGTGCTTACACTTCTTATGAAGCATTAATGAACATCAAAGAAACAGACAAAACTTGTATTGTTTTACTTGTGGATAAAGAAGAAGTTGGAAGTATTGGTGCAACAGGAATGCAATCAAGATTCTTTGAAAACACAGTAGCTGAAGTTGTTAATTTAATGGGAGAATATAGTGATCTAAAAGTAAGAAGAGCATTAGCTAATTCAAAAATGTTATCTTCTGACGTAAGTGCTGCTTATGATCCAAACTTCCCATCAGTAATGGAAAAACGTAATTCTGCATACTTTGGAAAAGGTATAGTTTTAAACAAGTATACTGGAGCTAGAGGAAAAGGCGGATGCAACGATGCAAACCCAGAATTTATTGCAGAACTTAGAGCAATAATGGAAAAACATAATATTTCATGGCAAACATCAGAGCTTGGTAAAGTGGACCAAGGTGGCGGTGGTACTATAGCTTATATATTAGCTGAGTATGGTATGCAAGTTATTGATTCAGGAGTTGCTCTTCATAACATGCATGCACCATGGGAAATTGCAAGTAAAGCAGATATATATGAAGCTTGCAGAGCTTATGAAGCGTTCTTAATAGAAATATAAAAATAAAGCAAAAGGTGGGATGTGAAACATCCCACCTTTTATGATTCTAATGCATTTACAAAGGTAGCTAGTTCATTATGACTTAGGAAAACTGAACCAATAACACCATGACTGGTATCTGAGGTTGTAATTCCATGAAAATCTGAACCTGCAGTAATTAACTTATTGTATTCTTTAGCCTTTGCTTTCAGAAAGGCTTTTTGTTTTTTTGTATTCACTGGATACACTGCTTCAATACCATCAAAATCAAAGCACATCATTTCATCTATAGAAGAATTTTCAATTAACACAGGGTGTGCAAGCACAACTAAAGCATTAAGTTTCTTTAATATGCTTATACCTTCCGCTGTTGAAACTTTTTTAGTTGGCACATATGCAGGGCTATCGTTTGAAAGCAAATTATCAAATATATATTTCCAATCATATCTATAACCAGCATTCATTATAGCTTTAGCTATATGAGGTCTAGCAATTACTCCTTTAGCATCTTCTAGAATTTTTTCGTAGTCTAATTTTATTTTAAAAAAGGTATCTAGATTTTCTACTATTTTTTTAGCTCTTAATATTCTATAATTATCAACATCATTTAAGAAATTTTGAAAATCTGTGTCTTTATACTTATCATCCTTAAAATATCCTAAAATGTGAATGCTTTCGTTATTGTGAATAGTAGAGAGTTCTATACCAGGTATTACTCTTATATTTTTATCAAGACCTTCCCTAATGCCGTCCTCAACACCTAAAGTAGTGTCATGATCTGTTATTGCTATAATATCTAAACCCTTCATAGAAGCAGAATGAATTAATTCTTTAGGACTTAGTTTTCCATCAGATGCATTTGTATGAAGATGGAAATCACCTCGATTGTACATATAATCACCTCGAATCTAAAGTTTACCTAAGGCACATTCAAATAAATAACAAGTCAGTATACGAGTCTATCCTAGCCTAGTCTATTTTGCGTCATATGCCTAATATCATTTTACATAATAATGGTGAATATTTAAAGGGGTTTACAATAAATAATAATTATTACTTAAAAGACAAATAATTTTACTTATGGATCTTGAATATGGCCCTTATTTTAATGCTAATGATTTTCTGCAAACTATTTGATATAATAGGTAATTATAAGAGAATAGGAGATTCTTTATGTTTTTGCTGATAGGCAATTATGATTCCTTTGTGTACAACCTAGTTAGATACTTTGAAGAGTTAGGTGAGGAAATATTAGTATATAGAAACGATAAGATTTCATTAGAAGATATTAAGAGAATTAAACCAGAAGGCATAATTATTTCACCTGGTCCAAAATCTCCAGAAGCTGCAGGGATTTGCATGGAAATAGTAGAACATTTTAAGGCGAGCATACCTATTTTAGGGATATGCTTAGGTCATCAGACTATTGGTAAGGTGTTTGGTGGCAAAATTATTCATGGAGCTGAACCAGTGCATGGAAAAGTATTTGAAATTGTGCATAGTGGAAAATATGCGTTTAAGAATATTTTGAGTCCAATGAAGGTTACAAGGTACCATTCCTTAGTAATAGAGAGAGAATCTTTGCCAGAGGTACTGGAGATAACTAGTGAGACTGAGGATGGAGTTATAATGGGAATAAGACATAAACAGTATCATATTGAAGGAGTACAATTTCACCCAGAAGCTGAGCTAACGGAATATGGACACGATATTCTTAGAAACTTTATTAATGAAGTGAGAAGTCAAAATAAATTTGTTGAAAGCTAAGGAGAACAAAATGAAGTTGATAATTAAAAAAATTCACACTAAGCTTGAAGGTTTTGATATATATTCATTATTCAAAGAGGATTTAAACACAATATTACTAGATAGTGCAAGGGATCAGGAAACTTTAGGAAGATATTCTTTTATAGGAGTTAACTGTTTTTTAACATTTAAAAGCAAAAATGGTAGGTGCTATAAAGGTGAAGAAGAATATGTAGGAGATACCTTTGAAGAATTAAATAAAATTCTAAAAGATACCATTTTACGCTACAAATCCATGAGTGGATTTCGCACTCCTTACGTTCCAGGCTGGGATTGCCACGGCTTACCGATAGAACATAAG
>JAJYBA010000201.1 GCA_021779235.1 Bacillota bacterium | reverse complement strand
ACGGAGAACCGCTCTTAGCGAAATCTGTCTCACATAAAACTTGCGCTGAAATCGTGCAAAAGCTTCGTGAATATAAAATTGAAGGGATTTTTGAAAGCTCGAATACTGTTTTTTTTGATCAAACTATTCCTATCACTGGTGAGATTGCTGAAATAAAGGCAAACCTTGCTGCAGAAGGATTTGACGTTTCAAAATCTTGGGATGATCCAGACATTATTTTTGATAAATTTGTTATATGGCTAAATGGAGATAGTGACTTTCAAACTTTCTATTCTTATATCTCGAAAGACTTTGACTATATTGATCGAGGCAATAATTTTGGGGAAGTGGTTCCTAAAGGATATTCAAAAGCAACTGGAATCCAATTTCTTCAAGAACATTTTAATATTCCTTTAGAAGATTGTTATGCTATTGGTGATAGTTCTAATGACTTGCCGATGCTTAAATATGTTCCCAATAGTATTGCTATGGGCAATGGCACCCCTTTCTTGTTTGACTTAGTATCCTTTGTTACAAAAGATATAGAAGAAGATGGAATCGAACATGCATTAACCCATTATGGAATTATATAATTAATAAATAATTTTTTATTCTTGCATAAAGGGACAACCTTTTCAACAAAAGATTCCCTCAGCCATTTAGGTCTGAGGGAACATAAAATACACTTCAATTTTCATCATTTTTATTTTTTGTCCTTAGATTTATCGCAAATCTCAAATACTTTGTTTAATATAGAGTCCTTGTCTTTTATAAAATCCTCATAAGTAGTTTCTGCGTAAATATCTGGCTTTGTATGAGCCTTCTCATTGACAGTCCCATCACTGTTAACTCCCATATCCAAGCTAAATCTAACCACAAGTCCACTATTAGGAAGAGCCATTACACAAGGATCTATGCCTATTCCATCTCCTCCTGTAATAGTTCCAACAAGCTCAGCAAAGTCTGTTGCCTTGCAAAAGGCTGCAAAGGATTCAGAGGAAGAAAATACATATTCATCTACTAAAAGATATATTTTCCCCTTAAACCCAACAGAGTTCTTAGGTTTAACGGCTCTTGAAGAAACAGTAAATCGTTCCATTGATGAAGTATATTTACTGTTAAATTCCTCTGGTAGCTTATCTATAGGTTTTGTTGTTATTCCTCTTCCTCTTAAAAAAGGCCTAATGTAGTTTCCCTTGTAGGCCATTGCAACTGCAGAGCTTTTAGTCTCCGAGATTAAAGGCTCAACTATATTTTTTTGCCAATAATTATCTGTCCCTCCCCCATTACCTCTTATATCAATAACAAGATATGGATAGTCTTTTATACTTTTATAAAACTCTAAGATTTTTTTACCATCAGCCTCTAAGGTTCTATTAGACATTGACTTAACCTTTAGATAAGCTATCTGGTTTTCCTTTAGAATTTTTTCTTCAGAGGAGGTGGTGCTTATTGAAGTTGAAATATTTTGTTCCTGCTTAATAGGGGTTAAATATTCAGTTATACTTTGGTTGTACTGTGATACAGCGGCAACTTTATAGTCTTTGCCTATCTCCCCTATTATCATGCTGGACTTTACATAAAGCTTCTCTCTTTTTTCATCATAATTAAGATAATATTTATCCAAGTTGTCTTTAAAATAAGCATCAATTGGCTTATCTTCAATAGATTCAATTACATATCCTTTTTTAATACTTTTAAAGTCCTCTGTTACAATATACCTACCCTCCACATACTTTATCTTAAGTGGGAGCACCACCTTATTTTCCTTTACTATTTTACTCCAGTCCTTATACTTTTCCTTCACTCCTGTTTGAGTTAATACTTGCCTCCAAGCATAATTAGTTATACTGCTGTATCCTGGAACCATGTCCTCATAGTAGCTTGGAGACAGCACTCCGGTATGTCCATTTTGAATCATAGCAACGATTCCTTTTAGGGTATTATAAAATTCCTCGTTATTTTTAGTACCCTTAATCCACTCCTCAAACTTATCTTTATTGCTGGGCCAGTCAAAGCCCGTCTTATCCCTTTCTATCTCAAAGAATGGAAAAGAATCTTTAAGGGTTGTAAAAACATATCTAAAATCCTCAAGCTTTTCTTCTGTAGCAAGTCGCTTTAATGGACCCGGCTTCACCACCTTCTCTGGTGTTGCTAAAAGTTTCAGGTAAGAAAAGCTAATTAGAAACAATACTGTCCCTGTTATTATAATTCCCATTAAGATTTTTTTAAATATCCGTATAATCAATCCCTCCTTTATCTATTCATTAAAGTACTTTAATGATATTCACTATTTATATATATAATTCCTATACTCCTCTTTATTACTGACTCTGTGAAATCTTTCATAAAAAGATAATTCAAAACGAATATAGAGCTATTTCATTACATTTACTATGTTTTACCATATTTTGTTTATTATATAATACTATCTTTTAATAATTCCAGTGAAATATGCCCTTTGAACGAAGTAAATATTTGTGATGAAATTCTAACTAAATTATGTATTATATTTAGAACATATTAACCTAAATACGTGAAAACACCGTAATTATTCTTTCCCATCATAGGTTGTCACTTCTGGGAATAATATCTCTTTCAAAGTTTTCATGATATAATGCTAATTGACTACAAGATATTTATAATATCAATGAAAATATAAGGAGTAGATTGTTATATGTTTAAAGTAGATAATGAGAAATGTATAGGATGTGGACAATGTGTCCAGGATTGTTTTCCAAGGGACATTGAAATAGTTGAGGGTAAGGCCAAAATTAATAACGTAGCCTGCATTAAATGCGGACATTGTATTGCAGTTTGTCCTGTAGCAGCAGTATCAACCGATGATTTCAATATGGAAGCAGTGAAGAATTATAATAAAGAAGATTTTTCAGTGAATGCTAATAATTTGTTAAATTTCATCAAGTTTAGAAGAACTATAAGGCAGTTTAAAGACAAAGACGTAGAAAATGAAATGCTTTCTAAAATTATAGAAGCGGGCAGATTCACTCAAACCGGAAGTAATAGACAAGATGTATCCTACATTGTCGTAAAAGAGGGCTTGCAGCAACTTAAAGCCTTGACCTTTGAAAGTTTAAAGAACATTGGAGAAGATATGTTAGCTAATTTAACTCCTGAAACTATGTCCTATGCCAGATATGCTGAGATGTGGTTAAAAATG
>JAJYBA010000200.1 GCA_021779235.1 Bacillota bacterium | reverse complement strand
AGGTATCTCATTTAGTAAAAACTTTAGCTATTGCTGGCTTTATTCTGTGCCTTTTAGTAATAGGCCTTTCCTATATGTATACTGGTGAATTTGTTAAAAGTATCCTTGCAGGTATAACCTTAGCTATGGCAATTATACCAGAGGAGTTTCCCGTGGTGCTTACAATATTCTTATCCTTAGGTGCTTTTAGGTTAGCTAAGAAGAACACCTTAATTCGCAGGATACCTGCAGTAGAAACTTTAGGCTCCACCACAGTTCTTTGCGTAGATAAAACAGGAACAATCACACAAAATATTATGAGGGCAAAGACTATATATAACAATGGGTTTATAGAACCAGATAAAATGCTGGATAAAGATTTAGCTAAGCTTTTGGTCTTAGCTTGTGAAAAGGACCCCTATGATCCTATGGAAAAAGCTATAGTAGAAGCTGGTAAGCATAAAATAGACGTAAATGCTTTTTACAATCTTGAACTAGTTAAAAAATTTGCTTTTGATTCTAAAACTAAAAGAATGGCAAATATTTTTAAAGAAAATGCTATGTATTATATAGCAGCTAAGGGATCCCCAGAAACTATATTACCGCTATGTAATTTAGATGAAAATGAAAATTTGAAAATTTTAGATACTATCGATGATATGGCTAGCAAAGGATTAAGAGTTATTGCATTAGCAGATTTAATAACTTCTACACTCAATGATAATTTAGAGCAGTATAGTTTATGTTTTAAGGGACTAATAGGACTTCAAGATCCACCAAAAGAAGGTGTACAGGATGCTATAAATGTATGTAGAAAAGCTGGAGTAAGAGTAATGATGATAACAGGTGATTATTCTAAAACAGCTATAGCCATAGGAAATGAAATAGGTCTTAATTTTAAAAATTGCGCTATTACAGGAGACGAAATTGATGCTATGACAGAGGATGAACTAAGTGAGGCAGTGAAGCATTGTGATATTTTCTCAAGAGTAATTCCAGAACATAAAATGAAAATAGTTAAGGCACTTAAAAAAAATGGTGAAATTGTTGCAATGACTGGAGATGGCGTAAACGATGCCCCAGCTCTAAAAAATGCTGATATAGGTATTGCCATGGGAAAAAGAGGAACAGAAGTTGCGAAGGAAGCTGCCCACATGATTCTAATGGATGATAATTTCACAACAATAGTTCACTCCATAGAAGATGGAAGAAGGGTTTTTGATAACATTAGAAAAGCTATGGTATATATAATGATAATTCATATTCCTATTATGACCTTAGCATTATTTTCACCTATTTTTAACTTACCACAGATATTGTTACCTGTTCATATTGTACTTTTAGAGTTAATTTTGGATCCAACTTGCTCTATAGTTTTTGAAGGTGAACCAGCAGAGGATTATATAATGGAACAGCCACCCCGTTCACCAGAAGAACCACTACTCACAAAAAGTTTAACAAAAAAAGTTTTATTACAGGGTACAACAATGTTTTTAGCAGCATTTTTGCCTTTCCACTATATGGTTGATTCAGGTTTAAGTGCAGACTATGCAAGAACTTTTTCTTTAATGAGCTTGATAGTTGGAAATGTTATTCTAGTGTTAGTTAATAGATCTAATACTAAGTATCTAATTAGCCTTTTCAAGGAAAAAGGTAGTAAAGCTAGGCTTTACATTAATAGTTTAGCTTTAGTAATGTTATTCTCTATAGTTTACATTCCAGCTGCACACCCTATCTTTAAAACTGTAGCTTTAGATTTTAAAACTGCTGCTTTTGCCTGTATTCTTGGCGCTGCCTCTACTGGTTGGTGGGAAATTGTTAAGTTTTTTAATAACTCAAAGCTTAATAAAATAAAAGGAAGTCTCGCATCTAAGACAATTAAAAATTAAAATAATTCACTTGAAATACAATACCAAACCATTAATTTAACGGTTTGGTGTTATATTTATTTTTAACTTAATAGTTTTCAATAAAAAACAAACCCTATAGGTTTAATCCTATAGGGTTAATAGTAAGCTTTTTACTATCTTCTGAATCCTCTGTCGTTTTGTTGTTTTCTTGCTCTTCTGCAATCAACACATCTTTGAGGCTCGTTGTCGAATCCTTTTTCTTTGTAGAATTCTTGCTCGCCTTCAGTGAATACGAAGTCTTTACCACAGTCTTTACAAACTAAAGTTTTATCTGCCATTTTAAACATTCCTCCTTTTTCCAAATATTAAGATCTAAAAACCGATTAACAATTATATTCTAAAAAGAGGATATGTTGTTATCTAGTTCAATCTCAATATCAACTATAACTAAACAGTTAATATACACATATTTTAACACATATATTATTTACATGCAATACTTTTTTATATATTTTGGGAACTTTTTATTTCATTTTTTTAATGTCTTTTACCTTAGAAAGCACGGGGACAGTTAATAACTAATTGTACTTTTAACCAATTAGTTATTAACTGTCCCTACCTTATTATTTTATTATCTTTTTACTAAAGGAAATGCTATAACATCTTTAATTGAATAGGCTCCCGTTAAGAACATCATCAGTCTATCAATACCTATTCCTAGTCCCCCTGCAGGTGGCATACCAGTATCAATTGCTACTGCAAATTCTTCATCCATTGGACTTGCCGTTTCAAGACCAGCTCTTAGTTTATTTGCTTGTTCATGTAAAAGCACTCTCTGTTTTAAAGGGCTGTTAAGCTCTGAGTAAGCATTTCCAAGTTCCACCCCATAAGCAAAAGGTTCAAACCTTTCTATAAGTTCTGGGTTACCTCTGTGAACTTTGCAAAGTGGTGAAGATTCAGCAGGATAATCAATTACAAAGGTAGGTTGTATAAGCTTACCTTCACTATATCCTTCGAATAGCTCTATAATAAGTTCTCCTTTAGATGCTTCCTTTAAATCTAAACCTTCTGCTTGTTTTTCCACTAATAAGCCTTTTTCACTTACACTTTTAGCGATTTCGTCCCTTGACATATGCTCTGCATCTATTCCTGTTTCTTCTTTTACTAAGTCACACATAGTGGCTCTTCTCCATGGTGCTTTAAAATCTATTTCTACACCATCAACAGTAACTTTTGTAGAACCATTTATTTTAGTGAAAACATAATCATAAAGATTTTCCATAAGTTTCATCATGTCAGTATAATCCGCATAAGCCATATAACATTCAAATAAAG
>JAJYBA010000199.1 GCA_021779235.1 Bacillota bacterium | reverse complement strand
GAACTTATGGCATAACGTGGCTCACATCGTTTCTTGTTGCCGACGTTCCTGAACCCTAGTGCGACGGGCTTAGTGAAGGAATGTGCATTGGTGGTGGTTTACAATTTTCTTAATTTGGTAGATACCTTCACATATAATACTTGTCCCGCATAAATACTCTACAGCCAAGGCGAACGTCAACATTTGGTTATGGGATGTTTCAGGCCTTACACTCTCTATATAGCGTATGATTTCCACTAATCCATCCATTATTTATTTCACTAAACAAGAAATTTGTGTATCATAATTAATTTAAATACAAACTATATTTATGTTTAATTAAACCTTGCAAATTGATACTATTTTTATTTTGTTATAAATATTAATGATATGCCGGAACCTATGTTAATTATAGCAAGAGCCAAAACCAAAAATATCTTTTGCTTTAAATTCCAATATTTTATTAATAAAAATATAGAGCAACAAATAATAATTACATACAAGATTATTAAAACAGAAATAAACACATTACTCACCCCTTATTAGCAACAACATAAACTACCATTTTCAGATAAATCCATTATTTTAATCAAAATCTTACATCCATTTAGAATGTAGTTAAAGAATAAATCCCTTAGACAAAAAACTTTTTCAGCTACCATTATTACCAACAATAATAATGCGATTATATCCAAATATATCCAATACTATCACTTCCACTCCATCAAATATCTTACCCTTTTGAATTGACTAAATTACTATTTACATTTATGCCAATTATAAAAATCTTTTAGGTCTGATTTTCGTTCCCGTGGTAAGGCCGTTTTCTTAACACCTTGAATTGCACCTTCCAGTGCTAATAATCTATGAATACACGCAGAAGCATCAATTTCTTGTATTTTCAGCCACGCCTGTTCTGTGCCAATATCTTTTAATTCATCATAAGTAAATATACCTATTATATTCAACTGCCTTTCAACTTCTTTTCCGATATTAGGTAGTTTTGATAATTCTCCCATAATAACATCCCCTCAAATTACTATTTATCTATATATCATATTAAGTATCTTTATTAAGCTCTTTTTACAGCTCTGTGTTGATTAACAAATTAGTGCGGAATTAAAACTTTAATTAATATGCTATTTCCACTAACATTTGGTGCTACCGACGTTCCTGAACCTTAGCGCGACACGCTTGGTGAAGGAATGTGACTTGGCGTTTGTCTATGATTTTTAGTTTGGAATATATATTGCCTAAATAATTTGCCTTCTTCATAGGAATATCTAGCCAAGGCGAACGTCAACATTTGGTTAACGGATGCTCACGACCACTAAACCCTGAATATAAATAGTACCCCTTTGACAATGTCTACAATATAATTTAAATATAATACTTTTAATTTACAAAAGCGTAGAAATTTTATCATTATAATGATAAAATAGTGATAGAATAAAACATGAGGAGTGATATTTATGCCAGTTATTAGACCAATTTCTGATTTAAGAAATAATTTTAACATAATTTCAGATATATGCCATAAAAATGCTGAGCCTGTTTTCATAACTAAGAACGGTCAAGGTGATATGGTAGTTATGAGTTTAGCCCTTTATGAAAAACAACAATCACTTATAGAATTATACCAAAAACTAAGTGAAGCTGAAGCTGAAAGTCAATCTAATGAACCGAGGGTATCCCATAAAGATTTAATGGCTAAAATGAGGGCAAGGATAAATGAGTAAGAAATATATAATTGAATACTTGCCCATTGCTGAAAAAGACTTAACAGAAATAATTGAATATGTTCAACTTGATAGCCCTCAGTCAGCATTAAATCTTCTTGATGAAATAGATAATATGATATCAAAACTTGAAGACTTCCCCTATATAGGTAAAATGCCTAAAGATGCTCGTTTACAATGTTTAAATTATAGGATTCTTATAGTTAGCAGTTATTTAGTGTTCTATGTAGTTAAGGATAATATCATAGAAATCAGACGTATCATTCATGGAAAAAGAAAATATGACTTTCTCTTATAATCCTAATTACTTTGAATAGGGTTTCCGAGTCACGGTAGAGACATTGATTACTCAATGCCCCCGCACAGATCCCGACGTGCTGAACTACCGCACCGGGCTCTTCAAATATACTCGCTTCCGTAATCAAGCAAAACATTCTTCAAATCTTATCTGATTATCAACTTTTTCAACTACTTTAGGCTTAATTAGACCATACCATTTCATCTTTTCAGTAAACTCTTTCCAATTGAAGCTTTTCCTTTGACTTCTACGATTCAGCTATTTATACAATATTTTCAAGGTTGAACTATAAAAGTCATTTATAGATTTACTATTTCCTATTACTCCGTAATAGTTAAAGATGGTCTATATTTCCCAAGAAGTTTCTAATATCAGCCTCTACCACATAACTGTATTTTTCTCTTAATTCATCTGTAATGTCTCTAACAGCTTTTGTGCCCCAACATTCGGTCTATAGCCGTAGCTACATTTTAGAAAATCTTGTTCATATATTGCTTCCAATATATTGGCTACCGCTTTTTGTATTATTTTATCTCTCAATGTTGGGAGTCCTAATGGTCTTGTTTTTCCATTTCCTTTTGGTATATATACTCGCTTCACTAATTTTGCTTTGTACCTCTTACCTTTAAGTTCTTCAACTAACTCCTCAGGATTTGCATCTAAATTCTTTACAAATTCCCTAGTGGTTTCTTTATCTATCCCTGTTGCTGAATTTTTATTTATGTCTTTAAAGGCTTGGTACAATGCATCCTTATTCAACAGTCCATATAGATTACCAAATTTGTAGTTTTTATTTTGTTTTGCTTTTGTTGCTATTACCCGCAGTGATGTTTGCATTATTTCCTCCAGTCCTGCAGTCCGGATAATGTTTCATTTGGGAGCTGCATATATTTGTTAACCCCTTCCCCACGTAAACGGTTCTCCCGTTCTCAGAGTAATATGAGTTAATCCGACTCCCTATGGGTCTTCGACCGTCCTCTTTTTCGATTGGATTAGCCTACCAATATATTATATTGGAACCCGTAGGGTCTCCCAAGTTCCTAGCATCTCTCTCTATACATGCCATGTTCTTTGACCACAGCAGACCCTCGAGAATCTCACCTTTTCGATTCTTCTGTATTGACTTCCGTGACGTTAAACACGTCGTCAT
>JAJYBA010000198.1 GCA_021779235.1 Bacillota bacterium | reverse complement strand
AATTAGAAGCATTCTTTCATCTTCACTTATTAAATTACCCTTACTATCTATATTAACTAGTTTCGGATTATCAGCACAACTCACACATTCTGGTATCCAATGTTCAATTTCACTATCTTTATCATCAGGTCTTATTCTAACTTTAAACTCCTCAACATCACACTTTCCACAGTTTGTTGAAAAGGTTTGATACTTGTCAAACTTCATTTCGTTTAATTCTTTATTACACTCTATGCAACTAAAAATAGCTCCACCTGGTCTTTGATTGATTTTAAAAATAACACCACCACACCCTTTGCAACTTGCCGTTCTTTTAATCCCTGCCATTGAAATTCCCCCCTAATGTTTACTTGTATAAATATATTCTCTGTAAATAAAATTTATAATAATAAATTATCGAGGGAATTTTAACAAAACTACTGCACATAATCAATTATGCAGTAGTTTTGTTAAAACCTAAATAAATTAAGCATGCTATTGGATTCATTATTGTAAGTAATTATATCTAATTAATTTCGGTTTGTTAGCTTTGTTTCTTTCTTAATCACATGATAATCACATAAGAATTATACACAAATATTCTCCATTTTTTGTCCATTAATTCTCCGTTTTTTCTCCATTGATTCTCCGTTTTAATATATTTACTACCTCTTCCTTTACCAACTAATCTTATTAAATTCTCTTCAGGCAGCATCTTTCTCTGCTTATATATATGCTAGTTTATTATTTCGCCCTGTACCTTTGATTCTTACTAGTTGGCTTATCTGGAATTGTCATCTCTAACTTATGCTCCTGAAGCAACCTTTTTAAATAATTTTTTTCAAAGTGACTTGTATTTCTTAAGCCTATATACTCCATAATCTCTTTCTTACTTCTAGGAATAGTGCAATAACTTAAAATTTCTTCTTCTTTATCTTCATTCTCTTTGTCATCTTCAGTGTTTATCTTCGGTGGTAATTCTTTATCTTCGGTGGTCATCTTCGGTGGTAATTCTTTATCTTCGGTGGTCATCTTCGGTGGTTGATTCCCATATTGGGTGGTAAGTGTATCTAAAAAGTTAATTTGCTGAACACCCTCATTATTATTATTCAGAATATAATAAGTACCACTACCAATACCTTGAGCAGAAATCAGATCTTTATTTATTAATCTTTTTAGATCAATTAAAGCTTTATCTCTGTTAATATTATTTAGTTTTTGATAATCTCCATTAGTGATTTTTCCATTCTTCTTAATAAATGTTAATGCAATAGCCTCATCTTCTGTTAGTTCAATATTAAGGTTTTTAATCCACTGAATATCTTCTTTTGTCATTAAATTGTGATTCTTAAAAATTACCCAGAAATCGCCCCTCTTTTCCTCAAAGATAGGAGGTTCTAGCTTTAGATCTCTCATCTCTTTGATTATTGTAGGAATACCTGATCCTCTATTTTCAACTATTTGCAAATCCTCAAGTAATCTTACTAGATTTCTGTTTCTCGTTTCGTTCTTATTTTCTCCTAGGCTTTCAATAGTAACTCCACCATATAAAGCACCTGGACTTTGAATTTCAATTCTATCATTGAACATTCTTATCTGTATATAAGAACCTTCTGTATAGCTACTATAATCCCTGTGCATTAATGCATTTATTAAAGCTTCTCTAATTGCCTTAATAGGATATTCCGGTTTATCATCTCTTTTAGCATTATCGTCTCTGATAACAGTTCTCCACTTCATATTTTTTATGATGAAGTTTACTGCTTCTTCTAGCATTTCAGGCAGTGTACCTTCTATCTTCTTATTATCCAAGAAACGCTCTCCAAACTCAGATGTCTCTCCCATTTTGTATCCAGGAACAACAACTGCAGTAATAGCATACTGTGGAAAAAATGCTTGAGGGTATAAGCCAAACATTAATAATCCAGTAACAGTTGGATAAAAATTATCATCCACGACCTTAATTATTCCAAGTTTCTGTAGTACCTTAATTTTATCAAGCTTAAAAAGGTTTGGTTTCTGTTCTTTTAGTTTACTCAAATATTTGTCTAACTTATCATTATCCAAATCCTCTAAATCTGCTCTCTCAACATGCCTTAAATCATCTTGAGTTTTTGTCTTGTATGAATTGTAATTATAGACCTCATAACTGGACATAGGCTCATCAGCATCACCAACTCTTATATACGAACCTTTATTCATTCCCACTCCGGAATAAAAGCATGGCTTTTCTTCTTTAGATATCTCCGGTATCTCAGCTGATACTATAAATATATCTCTTTCTATTTCAAGCACTGTAAAGAGAGGTCTTACCTTTGGCACCATCGTGTTGCACTTTTCTGTAACCTTCTTCTGAAGATCATTTACATCGTACACTCCCACAGCTTCAAAATCAGTTGCTTCGTTTAATCCGAATATTATAATTCCACCGCCTGCTTTATTTGAGAAACTAGAGAAAGTATCATATAATTTATGAGGGCAGTCTCTATGAGCTGCCTTCACTTCAATTTCTTCCGTCTCAGATTGAATTGTCTGGACAAATGTAACATATTCCTTTAGCTCTTCAGATAGCACTTTAAATCACAACCTTTTTAAAATAAATTTGACTAATATATTTGCTAAATATCCATATCAATTAATAATTTCTTTAGGTTCTTTACCTTCACAACAATGAGAGTAACACCTTATATATAGCCTCATTAATATATAAAATAATTATACTATATAAATCAATAAACTTCCATAAACTAACTATTCTTTTAATACTCTTGTCCATTTATCTGAAAAATATTCAATAAACATTTTACGATACGGTAATTAACACTTATCTGATTCCATCTCAATGTATTCATAATTAAAAATAAAGAGCTGCATTCCAAACTGTAACTATTACAATTTAAAATCAGCTCATTTACTAATTATTAAAGCTAAAACTATTTGTCACCACCATAGTCTTCTCAGTATAATCCTGCACAACTTCATCAATCTTCCTACATAAATGCTTCAAGTTACACCCATCACAGTTTTTCAGCACCTGGGACTCAATGACGCTACAAGACGCTCCCTTAAAACTTACATCAAACATAGTTGAAGCTATAGCAAATCGATCATATCTATCTTCACCTTCAATTTTTTTTACTACTGCATTATCAATAAACATTTTTATTCCTCCTCATATTAATTTGAATTTCATCAGCTCCAATACAA
>JAJYBA010000197.1 GCA_021779235.1 Bacillota bacterium | reverse complement strand
ATAACAAATGCGTAATCTACAATGTTGAAAGAATCACGTCTTTTTCCTATAAATATTCCTAAGCTAGAAAAGGAATATTTTTCAGGACAATCTTTAAATTCATTTATATCCGTAGGGTTATTATGTGTATATAGTGATAAGGTCTTTAAATATCTTTCATTACCAACGGGTATACTCTTAAATCTGTCTCTAAAAAGATGACCTTCCCTTTTATATTTTTTATTAAAATACATTGCATAGGAAAAATTTATTCCATGCATTACTTTTGATATATCTGCTCCATTAGCATCAATTATTAAATGTAAATGGTTATCCATTAGACAATACCCGTAAAGCTTAAAATTATAAATCAACTTATACTTTTTTATAAGAGTTAAATACTTTTTCTTATCCTCAGCATCCTTGAATAAATCCACTTCAGTGATACTTTTGCACATAATATGATATATTGCATCTTCACTTTTCAATCTGAATGTTCTTGGCATGAAAATCACCTCTTTGAATTAACTTTTCTTTGAATTCTTGCCTATGAGCTCAGATGATATTCATATTCTTAAACTAATAGTTCAAATAGTTCTTAACCGTCCCCAGATATTTTTAAGTTTCGACTCTGAATATTGACAGCATCCTTTAATTATAATAAACTAGAACTAAAATAGAATAGAATTTTAGGTGCCTTTTAATAGGTGAAAAGGGAATGCGGTTTAAATCCGCAGCAGCCCCCGCTACTGTAATTGAGGACAAACCTTTAAATGCCACTCTGTAACTTTAAATGATTAATACTGTTTTAAAATAGTATTATAGTTTTGATCATGAGGAAGGCTAAGGAGAGGAAGAATCAAAAGCCAGGAGACCTGCCTAAATGATGTTAACAAAGCTTTCGGAGGGAAAGAACTTTTTAATATAGTTAATTTAATTATGGATTAATTAAAAAGTAGTTGCTACCTTAAGCGTACTACTTTTTTTATATTTTAACGACATTTCAGAGGCAAGGAAAAGCTTTTCTACAAGTGGTGATGAACTACCATAGTAAAAATAAAGCTTCAGTGTAAGCATAAATCTCCTTCTGAAATCGTTAATATTGCAGCACCGAAGGTGATGATTAAAAAAGTAATACAAACGAAGATTGTGCGAAATTTTGAAAAATATTTAATAAGGTGGATGAAATCGATGAAAAAGGCAATTTTGGTTGTAAGTTTTGGAACAACACATGAAGATACAAGAAAAGTAACTATTGATGCAATAGAAGAAAAAATAAAAAATACCTTTTCAGATTATGATATGAGAAGAGCATTTACCTCTCATATTATTCTAAGAGTGCTTAAAAACAGGGATAATATTCATGTGGATACTCCAGAGGAAGCTTTGGAAAAGTTAAAAAATGAAGGGTATAATGAGGTAATTGTTCAGCCTTTACATGTTATTCCTGGAGTGGAATTTGATTATATAAATAATGTAGTTAATAGATATAAAGAGTATAAAGCCTTTGAAAACATTGTAGTGGGAAGACCACTTATATGTTTTAAAGGAGAAGAGGATGGCGTGCCAGATGACTACTCAGTAATGGTGGACGCGCTATCAAAGCAATTACCACAAAAGGACACAGTAATTTTAATGGGGCATGGTACAAACCATATTGCAAATGCAGTATATTGCTGTTTTGAAAGTGTTTTAAGGGATAGAGGCTTTAGAAATGTTCATGTAGCAACTGTGGAAGGTTATCCAACTTTAGATAGAGTTATACCAAATGTTCTTGCTGATGGAAACACCGAAGTTACCTTAATGCCACTAATGTTAGTAGCAGGGGATCATGCCAAAAATGACATGGCGGGAGAAGAGCAAGACTCATGGAAGAGTATTTTAGAAGCAGAAGGATTTAAAGTTAAAATATATCTACATGGCCTGGGAGAAAATAGTGAAATTCAAGATATTTATATACAGCACATTAAGGATGTAATTAATGAAAACTTCAAGAATGTAGGAAAAACGCATAAGGGTAATTAACATCCTGCAGCGTACAGGTAGATGGTGGTTACTAGTAGAAAGGAAGGTATTCAATGATACATGGTGGAGACGTTTATACAAGTGGATTACTTCAGGGGAGAGAATTAATAGACTATAGTTCTAATATAAATCCATTAGGAGTTCCTAAAAGCTTCATTGATAACATTAGTGAAGGAATAAAGGCTTTAACAAGATATCCAGATATTCAATATAGGGATGTATTAAAAGCCTTAAAAGAATACAGCCATTGCCCGGAACAATATTTTGTTTTAGGGAATGGGGCAGCTGAGATAATCGACTTGGTTATAGCTTGTCATAAACGCTTGCTAATTGTGGTACCTTCTTTTGTAGAGTATGAAATTGATGCTAAAAAATGGAATTGTAGTATAGAATATTCTTATTTAAAAGAGAATGCTATTGAAAACAACTTATTAAAGCATGAATATGCGCGGCTTTCTTATGATTATGAGGATATTTTAAATAAATTGCAAAAGGTTGAAGCCATGATTTTAGGTAATCCGAATAATCCTAATGGCAATATCATTGATAAAGTGGAGTTTCAAAAAATTCTTGAATACTGTGAGAATAATAACAAGGTCATAATAATAGATGAGGCTTTTATTGAATTTACAGGAGAAAAGCAGCATAGTTTTGTTGAAGAAGTTAAAAAATACAAATGTTTATTTATAATAAGAGCTTTAACAAAGTTTTTTGCGGTGCCTGGTATAAGGTTTGGTTATGGAATAAGTAGTAACAGTGATTTAGTAAGAAATATTAAAGAAAAACAAAATCCGTGGAACATAAACTGTTTTGCAGAAGTTGCAGTAAAACATGTTTTAAAAGATGAGCAATATATAGAGCAAAGTAGGCAATGGATTACACAAGAGAGGTTACGATTCTTAGGGAAACTCAAGGATATTTCTTTTATAGATAAAGTATTTTTAACCTATGGAAATTATGTGCTATGTAGATTAAATGGAATGAGCTCAGAAAAATTCTATAATTTATGCCTGGCTGAAGGTTTTCTTATAAGAAAATGCAATAATTATAGAGGATTAGATGAACAGTATGTAAGACTTGCAATCAAGGATAGGAATGGTAATGAAAAGCTGATGACCATGCTTGAAAATTTGAGAGTTGAAAATTAAAGAAGTTAAAAAAGTTAGGGACAGTTAAGAACTAATTGAAGTTTAA
>JAJYBA010000196.1 GCA_021779235.1 Bacillota bacterium | reverse complement strand
AATGAGGACTTTTCTCTAAACCAGTAGGGACAAAGGTCCTTTTTTTTATTGACTTTTATATCTATAGGATGTGACTTTTAGTATCTGATATGTCGTTCTATTTAGGAATATAATTAACTTAACAAAAGAACAAATTTAGAAACAAAATAAAAATAACAAATTAGAGGAGGAATTATTATGCTAATGAATTTTATAAACTACGTATCAGCAAAGGTTAGAGAAGAAGAAGGACAAGGCATGGTTGAATACGCATTGTTAGTTGGGCTTATAGCCGTTGTGGTAATTGGTGTACTAGTATTACTTGGACCAGCCATTGCAGCAAAATTCCAATCTATCATTGATGCCCTATAGTAGTGAAACATCCTTTTCAGTAGAGAGTTGAAAATTGAAAGTTAAGTTGATTTTTACTTTTCCCCCTTATTAGTAAAAATCCCTTCACTTTCATATTCCAACTCTTGACTATAACAGAGGTGATCAATATGAAAAGCTTGAGAAATGAAAAAGGACAGTCTCTAGTAGAGTTCGCCATTATACTCCCTTTTCTATTGTTATTATTGATGGGGATTTTAGAATTTGGTATAATGTTAAATTCCTATCTTACCATCCATAATTCAGCTAGAGAAGGGGCTAGACTTGGTATAGTAGCTGGTTCTAATATAGAAATTAAACAACTGATTACTAACATTTCCCCTAATTTAGATACTAAAAATCTAACAGTAAATATAACACCAGAAGAAGGAAGTAGAAAAGCTGGTGATACCCTTACAGTAGAAGTTATATATAACTATCAGGTAACTATTCCTATAATAAGCAATATACTTCATAATGTGGTGGTATTAAAAGCTCAAACATCCATGAGAATAGAATGAGTGATGAGGTTAATGACATTTCAGAAGGAAAGTCTCATACTTCTACAAATAAAACCAAATACTATAATAAATAGAAAACTTCAGTGTGTGTGAAAATTTCCTTCTGAAGTCGTTAATGTGCAACTCCGAAGGAGATGATTTAATGCGAAAATTAGATGATAGAGGAAACATTGCTATTATATTATGTTTAGTTTTTACAGCACTTCTGGGTTTTACAGCTTATGTGGTAGATATTGGTTTGGTTTATGTAGAAAAGGTGAAATTATCTAATGCTATTGATTCAGCAGTGTTAGCGGCTAGCCTAGAATTACCTACAAATGCCACTAAAGCAGGAAATGTTGCAATTTCGTATCTTCAAAAGAATAATGTTGATCCAAACAAAGTTTCAATTACCATAAGTGGTGATAATAAAAGCATACAAATGAAAGGAATAAAAAATGTCAATCACATCTTTGCACCTATAATTGGAATAAATAGCAGTAATATAAATGCAAGTACAAAAGCAATTATAGCACCTATAAAATCAATAAAAGGTGGTATTAGACCATTGGCAGTTGAAGCATTTCCATTTTCTTATGGAGATGTGGTAATGCTAAAAGAAGGTGCTGGAGATGGCTATCATGGAAATTATAATGAAGTGTCATTAGGAGGAACCGGTGCAAATGTATTCAAATCAAATGCACTTTATGGTTATAGTGGCACAATAACAGTGGGGGACATGATAGATACAGAGACCGGTAACATGGCAGGTGCTGCTAATGCAATTAAAAATTATATTAATTCAGAATGTAGCAGTTTTAATGATTTCGAAAGAAATTCTATTAGATTATGGACATTGCCTTTAGTAGATTCCTTAAATGTTAATGGAAGAAAAAATGTATTAGTAGTAGGTTTTGGAGAATTTTACGTGGAAGACATTGTAAAAAATGCAGGAAAAATTCAAATTCAAGGACGCTTTATTAGATATGTAACTAATGGAGAGATTGATATGACACAAAGTGATACTGGAGCCTATGGCGCTAAACTGGTGAAATAGGAGTAAAGAATTAGGAGTATGGGTGGTGTTTTTATGAAAAATACAGGAAAAAGATTAATTTTAATATCATTCATGTTGGCAATCGTAAGTAGCGTAGTTATTTTTATATATTTAAAATCTTTAAAAACACCAGATACAGCAGTTAAGGAAAGATCTGTTTTAGTTGCAACTGAAACAATAGCCCCAAGAACTAAAATAGAGAAAAAAATGATTAAAGAAATTAAGGTGCCTGATAATGCAATATTCAGGGATTATATTGTGGAATCTTCTAATATTGTAGGAAAATATACCAAGGAAACTATTTTAAAGGATGAAGGGTTCAATAAAGATAAGTTGATAAATAAACTTGATAATGAATTGAGTTTAAAAATAGAAGGTAATAATAGAGCTATCTCCATAAATGTTAATGGAAGTACAGGTGTGTCAGACCTTATTAAACAAGGAGATTTTGTTGACGTAATTGTGTATTTATCAGAGAAGAAAGATGGACAAAAAATTATTAGACCTGATTTATCGAAAATTCTGCTTCAAAATATTCAAGTACTTGCAGTAGATAAATCACTTTATAGAGACGGTGAACAAAGAGTAGCGGTACCAGCTAATTACTTAGTTACATTATCTGTGCCAATTTTTGATATAGAGAAATTAGTATTAGCAGAAGATATTGGTGAGTTAAAGTTGGTCTTAAGACCTTTAGACCCAGATTATATTCACAAAACAGAAGGCGCAACTTGGCAAGAACTTATGTTGGATGATTCTAAAGAAATGAAGAATTTGTTTCCAGAGTACAAAACTAAACAAGCAGAAGAAAATAAAGATAATACAGGCGATTACAAATATGAAAAATACGTTTATTATAAGGTAAAACAAGGTGACACTTTAAGAAAAATAAGTACAGATTTTTATGGAGACCCAGGAAAATATGCTTTAATAAAACAAGCTAACGAAATTGGGGATCAAAATCTAATTAAAGCTGGAACAGGCATTAAAATCCCGGTACTAGAGAAATAGGGGTGACATTATGAGTAAAATTAAAATACTGATTGCAGATGATATTGAAGAGACCAGAAATGTAATAAAGAAAATATTAAATTTAGAGAATGAATTCTTTGAAATTGTTGGTGAGGCAAGCAATGGGGAAGAGGTTTTAAAACTTCTTTCTAAAGTAAAGCCGGATATCGTATTAATGGACATTAATATGCCTGTACTTAATGGGCTGGAAGCTACAGAAAAAATCACAAATCTATTTCCTTCTGTTACAGTAATTATTATGTCTGTTCAAGCTGAAAGTGAAT
>JAJYBA010000195.1 GCA_021779235.1 Bacillota bacterium | reverse complement strand
TGTTTCAGCAGCTACTGGAGCAGCTCCGACTACACCAACTAAAACTACTACTCCAACTAAAACTACCACACCAACTAAAACTACTACGTATAGTACAACAGGTCTAACCCGTATACTTAAATTTAATTCTATGGGTAATGATGTTAAACTTCTACAAACTAGCCTTAACAATAAAGGGTACAAGCTTACTGTTGATGGTATCCTTGGAAAGCTAACTTTAGCTGCAGTTAAGGACTATCAAAGTAAAAATGGTCTTACTGCTGATGGATTAGTTGGTCCAAGCACTTTCGCAAAATTAAATGCAAAAGTAGTTACACCAACAAAACCAGCAACACCAAAACCACCAGTTGTTAAACCGCCAGTAGTAGTACCACCAGTTGTTACTCCTCCAGTAGATACCGTTGCAGCTGCTTCATTAGTAAGCGATGCAGATACTTTCGCAAAGTCAATAGGTAAAGATGGTAAATGGATTATTACTACCACTAAAGATTTAACTACTACTAAGGAACTTGTTTTAGACGGCGAATTTAAAAATGGTAAAAAAGATGCTGTAACTGGTGCTGAGCTTATACAACGTAAGATAGGTCTTTATACTCAAGACGATAAACATGTTGTAACTGCTAGATTTACTTTAACAGCTCCAAAATTAACAATTAATAGCCCTAAAGCTAGTTTAGAACATGGAATTTTCAAGGGCGATCTTTATGTTACAACAGCTGATTTCAAATTGATAGATCAAACAGTTATAGGCAACGTTTATGTTTCAGCAACAAACGTTACTTTATCAAAAGATGCTAAAATTCAAGGAAATGTATATTTCGCTACTCAAGGAGCTAAAGATACATTCACATTACTAGATACAAGTTCTGTAACAGGAACAAAAGATTTACAAGTAGTAGATGCTGTGGCAACTGCTTCCATAGTAAATGATGCTTCTGCTTTTGAAAAAGCAATAGGTACATCAGCAAATGGCGGTAAATGGATTATTACTTCCCTTGGAAACTTAACTACTACTAAAGAACTTGTTTTAGATGGCAAATTCTTAAATGGTAAAAAAGATGCTGTAACAGGTCTTGATGCTGTTCAACGTAAAATTGGTCTTTACACTCAAGCTAAAGAAAATGGTAAGAACGTTGTAACTGCTAAATTTACTTTAACAGCTCCAAAGTTAACAATTAAGAGCCCAGAAGCTAAAATTCAAAGCTCAATTTTCAAGGGTGACCTTTATGTTAATTCTCGTAACTTCTTATTAACAGATTCTACAGTTGTAGGAAATGTTTACGTTCATTCAACAGAATTTAAGTTGTCAGCGAACGCAAAAATTGAAGGAAATGTATATTTCGATAATATAGAAGCACAAAAAACATTCGTAGTTGAAGCTGGAAGCTCTGTAACAGGAACAAAAGAGTTGTTACAAACACCAGTAACAGTAGACTCTGTTGCATCTGCTTCACTAGTAGATAATGCAGCTGCTTTTGAAAAAGCAATAAGCAAAGATGGTACATGGATTATTTGTCCTGTAAAAGATATGGTTATTAATAAAGATCTTGTTTTAGAAGGCACACTTTACAATAAAAAGACTCCGCCTGCTATATCACGTAAAATAGGTCTTTACTTCCATGATGGAGATAATTATACAACTGCTAGATTCACTTTAACAGCTCCATCATTAACAATTAAGAGCCCTATGGCTACTGTTCAAAAAGGAATCTTTAGAGGAGACATCTATGTTGAATCAGCTAACTTTAAGTTAGTAGAAACTAGAATTGAAGGAAATCTATATTTTGCAAATGCTGAAGTTCAAGCTACATTCGTAAAGGATGCTGCTAGTACTATCACAGGCGAGATCGCAATAAAGACTAAATAAATATTAAGCTCAAAAACGCCCCCTATGTATTTATGCATAGAGGGTGTTTTTGAATTTAAAAATCGCCTATAATGTTAATAAGGGGGTCTCCTTATTACTAGGCTCCACAAATATATTAGATTTACGGATTTCTGGAAGTTCATTACAGATCTTATCAAAATAATCTTCATTGGTAACTACATAAATATTTTCATTGCTAACTAAACATTTTATTCTATCCACAGTGCTTCTTAAAAAGCTCTTATTATTGATAATATTCAAAAACTGCTTTGGGTTTTGTGCACGAGATAGAGGGTAAAGTCTTGTTCCTTTTCCACCTGCTAAAATTAGTACATATAGCAAAATATCACCCCAAATTATTACTCATTTCATTTTATGAACTATCAGCCTATGTTGTGAGAACAATTTATAATATTGTTTATCTATCAATATATATTTTTAATTATATTCTTATAGTACATTTACTTTTTATAAGAAATTATGTATTATATTTACTATAACTAATAATGCTTTCTGAAAACATCCTATTAGTTTGAAAATATTCAAAATAAAAGGGGGACCCAATCTTGGCTAAATTAAGTAACAAAATACTCAAATTGAATTTACTTACTGTTGCTTGTTTTCTTATTATGCTCTTAATTGTAAGTACAGTAGTTTTTAACTTAGTCTTTGCGGATTTAAGGGATGTATCAAAAGAGCGTGCAATAAAAGCCGGTAATGCTATTCCATCACTTACGGTTTCTACTTTAATAAAATATAAAGATATGAATAGCAAAGAATACAAGGAACTTTTTAATTATATTCAAAAATTTAAAATGGACAACAATGCAAAAAATGTATCTTTATTAGTGAAAAAGGATAATTCAACAGCCTATTTTTTAGTTACAGGTTCTTCAGAGAAAAGCAGTGCTAAAATCGGGGATGAATGTAAAATAAATGAAGAAATGTCGGAAGCCTTCAAAGGAACTCCAACAGTTTTGAAAAAAACTAATATAAGTAAAGATGGAGCTTTCCTTTCTAGTTATGCTCCAATAAAGGGTTCAATGTCAGAGGTAATCGCAGTTGTATGTATGGATAGTGATGTTACTATGTTTAAATCTATTCAAAATACTCTTAATTTAAGTTTCTTAGCCTTAGCTTTTATCAGCATGCTATTATCACTAGGATTAAGTATGTTATTCTCAAGAAAGCTTTCCAAAAATATTTCCACCATCAAGAATTCCTTAGATAAAATGGCTGATGGGGATTTAACAGAGAATATTAATATAAATTCTAAAGATGAATTTCGCTTGATTGGTGAAGCTATAAATAATTTTAAAAATAAGACTGCTATAACATTACAG
>JAJYBA010000194.1 GCA_021779235.1 Bacillota bacterium | reverse complement strand
AAGCTATTTTAAATATTTATAATTTCCAGACCAGTATTAATCTGCTACTTCAGCAGTTCCTTTATCCTTTTTCACTGAGAAATCTAAAGGAGCATAATCCGTTGCATGAATTTGTCCCATGAAAACCACTTCATTCTTAGATGTACCGTAAATACCATTCATATTACCATTATAATGTAATTCTGCACTTTTGTTATCAAAATGTAATGTCTTTGTAGATCCAGTTTCTAAAGTAAAACCTGTAAGTTTCACATAATATCCTTCCTTTGCTTTTGTTACAGCGTCAACTTCTGTAAAGTAGCAATCAAAATTCTTCAAGTCCACTTTCCCTGTGTTGCTTAACGTTATTTCTAAGTGATCCGTGGCATTTACATTATCCTGAACTCTTATATCTTTAATTTTCACAGGCAATATCACTGTTTTTGTTTCCTTAATTGGATTTGGGGTATAGTTTGGATTTTTGTCTAATTTATCGGATACTCCATCTCCATTAGAATCTGCAGCATATGGATTTGTGCCTAATAATTTTTCTGCTTCATCAGGTATTCCGTCACCATCAGTATCTTTGCCGGTAACTGTATCACTTTTATCGCTGTTTTTCACTTGATTTGCAGGAACCTTGCTACTTTTATTTCCATTGCTACTAGAGCAACCTGCCAGCACTGTTACACCTATAAGAATAGCAATTAAACTTGTACTTATTAAATTCTTGCGATTAAAAATTTTCATATGAAACCCTCCTATTTTTTTATTTAATATATATCCTCACGTTTTAAGAAAACCGTATATGATGCCATACAGAGTAGTATACTTGGAGCAGTTAATCCCATAAGATTAAACCATTTTAACTGTAAAATATTCCATGCTGTCATATTTTCAAACCCTGGCTTTACTCCAAGTAATGCAAAACTTACGCGTTCATAGTGTTTAGTAGGCGACATTTCTTCAATTCCATTTCTCAAAGTCTCATATAATTTAAATTTCTCAAGGACTTTATGCTCTTGATCTCTTGTCATTCCCATTTGAGTAAAGAATCCACCAGGCATTTGATTATCCATATCCATAGTATTACCTATCTGTGGAAAAATAAATGCAAATACCAGCCATAAAATTATTGTAATCAAGAGCATTTTATTACCATTATTAGCTAATAGTGATAAGGTAACAGCCAAAGAAAGAAACACCACCATGTAAAAAAATCCCATAATGAAAAATATTGTCAATCTTAGAGTTTCATTTCCTGAAAGAAATACTCCACCTATTACTCCCATAGACAAATATGTTATTAGGAATGTCAAAATAGAAATTAAAGCTAAAATACTAATATTGCCTAATAGCTTTCCATTTATAAGTGAATCGCGAAAAATGGGTCTTGAAAGTAAAAGCTTAAGTGTACCACTTTTTCTTTCTTTTAGAATAGAATTATTCCCTAGTGTTATAGCCAGTAGTGCGCCAATTATACCAAGATAGGTTACAAAATCCTTAGATACAGAAAGAGGATTCAAATCTGGTTTTGGTGGTAAATGTGTTTTTCCCATAGACTTTAGCAATTGTATTGAACTGTTATAAGTATTCATAGATGATCTTACTTGCAAAGACCCAAGTGTTATTGATACAATGCAAAGTAGTAACAAAAGGCCTAGTATTATCAAAAATAATTTATTTCTTAGCGCATCCTTTATTTCTTTTATTGCAATTGTAAAAGTTATACTCATACTATTCACCTCCTTAACGTCTTCCATTTTTACGGAAATATAGTAGTGTGGCAATAGCAACTATTATGATAAAAACTACTATAAAGTAAAAATAATTTGGGTTATTTTGCACTGTAATTACTATTTCAGTTTTGGAACTGCTTATGCTATCTGAAATTGAATATAGTTTTATAGATTTATTTCCTGAGTTCTCAGAAGTTGGAATAGAAATTTGAACTTTAAATAATCCAATTTCACCAGGCCTTAATTGTAGTTTTTCTGGATTCATGCCTTGAAGTATCCACTTATAGGGTAGTTCTAATTTTAAACTTATATTGTTTAAAATTTTACTTCCAGTGTTTTTAACCTCAATATCAAAACTTGTACTTTGCCCATTTATTACATTTAAGCCTTTAACCTGGTTTATTATCCCTAGTGAATAATCGCTATTTATAGTAACTGAAAGTGGTATCGCCTCAGTATATCCATCATCCCTTTTAACATTCACTTTAATCATTTTTGTACCTGCTTTTACACTCATAGGTACATCAACTTGAAATAAAATAACAGTAGTTTCCTTTGCCTTTACTTCGATTTCCTTTGTTACCTTATTTTCATGAAGGAACTCTGCTTTAAAATCACTTGGTAAAGTTTCATAAGATAAGGCATATTTATGTGAATTTATATCTGTGTTTTGCACCGATATTCTATATGAAGACACACCTTTTGAGTCTAAACTATCAGCCGCTACCATTTGACTTGATTCTAACGAAGGTGCAGCAATTACAGTAACTTTCATAGCTAAAAACAGTCCAAATGCCATCATAAAGGATATAACAATTCTTATTCCCTTCAAATTAGCCATCCTCCCTTAAAAAAGTTTTGTAACAAGCAAAGAGCATTATGATTCCTGGAAACATCATATATAAGAAAGTTAGAGAGCGACTTTGCACTATATTAAGAATATTTAATTTAGCTGTTTCCTTAGAAGTTTGAAGTAAATCTCCACCTATATTTTGAAAATGCACTGTAGGTGAAAATATTTCCATAGCTTTTGAAACTGTTGTGTCTGATGGTAATTGCGTAACTGTTTGAGCCGTTGAATTTAAGGAATAAGCAAAGGCCTTTTGACTAGCCGCAAGTTGTGGTAGCACAAAACTTACCCCCACCCAAACTATAAGCATAATCATAAATCCGAAGGCCCTATCCTTAGTATTTATTGACACAAATACAGTTGCAATATAAAAAGACATCATATAACAGAAAGCTATTATCATAAATATACTTAATCTAATAACATCTCCTATACTAGTTGAAACTCCTGAAGCAAAAGTGTATAGTATCACATTAAATACAAGTGTCACAAAAAGTACTACTCCTATAACAATAGCTCCACCAATTAACTTTCCAGTAAGTAATTGATCACGGTAAATAGGCTTTGAAAGCAAAAGTTTTAAGGTTCCATTTTCTTTTTCAGTGGTAAATGTATCAAAGCCTAAAAATATTGCAAGCATCCCTCCGATTATACTTACATAAGTAATAATA
>JAJYBA010000193.1 GCA_021779235.1 Bacillota bacterium | reverse complement strand
GGATACAAATCCTCAAGTTCTTGTGTGGTTATAAAGAAAATTTCCTCAGGTAAAAACTTTTCTATTTGAGGAAATAGTTTATTGACATGATTCTCAGTATCTTTAAAAACCTTATAAAGACCAGTTACAATTTCTTTTAATTTATCTAAAGTTCTTTCTTCTTTAAGAATAACCTTTTCCCAGTCCCATTGATCCACATATATAGAGTGAAGATTATCTAAATCCTCATCACGTCTTATAGCATTCATATCGGTATATAGACCTTCTCCTACCTTGAAGTCGTATCTATATAAAGCCATACGCTTCCACTTAGCTAAAGAATGTACAATTTCAATATTTGTATCAACTATAGCCTTCATATCAAAGGAAACAGGACGTTCAGTTCCATTTAGGTTATCATTTAATCCAGTGTCAGACTTCACGAAAAGGGGGGCTGATACTCTCGTTAGAGTTAACTCTTTTGATATTCTGTTTTCGAAATAATCTTTTACTTCTTTAATAGCAATTTCCGTATGTTTTAATCCAAGCAGTGATTTGTATCCAGTTGGAATAGCAAGTTGTTTTTTGTAGGTTATCATAAATAATACCTCCTATTAGTTCTATAATTTTTTTGTGATGATTAGCATGGCCATGCTATATATTTTTAAAATTGAAACAAAAAACAAAAAACCTTTCATCCTAGTTTCTAGGACGAAAGGTTAGACTTCCGTGGTACCACCTAAATTAGCTATAAAAGCTCACTCATAATCAGTACGGAAACAAAGCTTCGATACTGTCCTATATATAACGGTTAGGTTCCGTCCACACCTAGTTTCACAAGGATTTCAGCTGGAAACTCAGAGATGTTCTTCAACATAGGCTTCGCATGGAACTTCCACTATCATCCACTCGCTTTAACTACTTCCTATATCTACTCTTCTCGTCATAGTCTTTAGAAAATTAACTTATAATTATTCTAACTTGCAAGTTAGAATTTGTCAACATGCAAAATTAATATTTTATGGCAAGTCAATAAGAATATTAAAACTTAATAATATGACTTGCCTAGAAATAATTTAAGCGTTCATAAGAGTATAGTTACATAATTACTAATTACCAAATAAATATTTTGCGAAAGGAGAATCTGAATCAATAATAATTTTAGTTTTATCTTTTAAAGTAGTTTTATAGGTTTGTAGTGTTTTATAAAATTCATAAAATTCAGGATCTTGATTATATGCTTCATTATAAATTTTAGTGGCTGAAGCATCACCTTGACCCTTAATAGTTTCAGCAGTGCTATAGGCTTTAGCTTCAATTATTTTAGCTTGTTTATCTGCATCAGATTTAATCTTTTGAGATTCTTCCTTACCTTCAGAACGATACTCTTTAGCCTTCTGTTCTCTTTCTGTTTTCATTCGGTTATATATATTTTGATTATTCTCTACTGGAAGATCTGTTCTCTTTATTTTAATATCTATTACCTTCATACCAAAGCCATTAAGACTTTCATTTACATCATTAACAGTTTTCTCTAACATTTTGTTTGTAAAGTCTTTATCTGCAATAAGCACATGGGCTTCTGTTTGTCCGATTTTTTCATTCATTTTAGAGAACATAATATCATCTAGTCTTGTATGAGCGTTTGTTTCATTACCCATGGTTATTTTAAAAAGTAATGGATTAGTAATCTGCCATTGTGCATTGTTATCTAATATAAGCTTTTTCTTATCTTTTGAGGTTACTTCCCTAGGATCTGTATCATAAGTAAGTAGTCTATTATTATATTTAGTGACAGTATCTATGAAAGGCATTTTAAAAAACAATCCTTTCCCTTCTATGATTTTTACATTTTTAAACTTACTATTCTGTGAAATTTCCTTTTCTAGTTGAGGAGTTTTTTCATCTACCACTATTTTTGTTACTTCTCCAAATCTAGTAACTATTGCTTGATTAACCTCTTCTACTGTAAAGGAGAAGGAAAAGAATAAGATTGCAACAAGCAACAAGCCTATTATAACAATGCCCGTAGTTCTTATATTTTTAACGCTCATATTATTTTGCCTCCTTAACAGGTAATGTGGCCGCTTCATTCAAAGGCAATAGTTTTAGAGTATCGCCTTTTTCACTCATAATATATTTATCTATGTTAGGTAGCACTTCTTCTAAGGTTTCTAAATACATACGAGTTCTTGTGACAGTTTTACCTTGTTTATACTTTTCTAGAATTTGAGTAAAGTTTGATGCATCACCCTTGGCCTCTTCCATTCTTTCCTCACGGTAGGCTTCAGATTTGTTAATCATTTCTGCAGCATTTCCCCGAGCTTTAGGAATTATTTCATTTTTATAACTGTTAGCTTCATTAATGTAGCTTGTTTTATCTTCTCTTGCACTAGCAACGTCTTTAAATGCTGCATCCACTTCTTTTGGAGGATTTACATCCTGTAATTGAATTGCAGTAATTGCAATACCTAATTTGTATTTATCAGCAATCTGCTGAAGGTCATCTTTAATTTCTTGTTGTACGCCAAATTTATTATCTGTTAATACTTCGTCAAGCGGATGGTTTGCAATACACCTCCTAATTATAGATTCTGATATTATCGTTAAAGTTCCTATAGGGTCATCTACATTAAAATAAAAATCTTCAGCATTTTTAATTTTATATTGCACTATAGTTTCGGCATTTACTAAATTCTCATCCCCAGTAAGCATTAAGGACTCAGCTACCTTATCTTGAAATTGAGGTTTTTCTTTCGAGTTCCCTTCACTTGTAGTTCTGAAACCAAATTCTAGTCTCTTCACTTCACTAATATTTACTTTATATACCTTTTCAATTATAGGAATATGCCACTTTAAACCTGCATTAACATGAGTGGATACATGCTTGCCAAATCTTAAAACAACAGCTTCATCGCCTGTTTTTACAGTAAAGATTCCTGAAAGGACAAAAATAGCAACTAAAAGAACAATAACTCCCCCACAAATAGACTTAATAAATTTTCTTTCCAAATAGAACACCCCTTAATATTATTAATAGCATTGTATATGAAACAATCTCATTTTAAAGTTATGCAAAACATTTACTGTACTAAGTGAAAAATAATTTTAAATAACATATACAAGCATTAATATTATTATATAATATGGTAATCAATAACTCAATATGAAATAATAATAAACTTATGATTAAAAGGAGCAAACAACTACATTATAAGAGATTGTGGTTAAATATCGCAGTATTGCTAGGTATATCTATTGTTATCTAAATTTTAACAAGAAACATTGAC
>JAJYBA010000192.1 GCA_021779235.1 Bacillota bacterium | reverse complement strand
TATGATGGGTTAAGCATAGCTTGGTCTGTAATAGAGTATATTTGCAAGAACTCTAATTTAAGGAGTAAGACTTTGTTTGCAACCCATTATCATGAATTAACAAAACTTGAAGGTATGATTAAGGGCGTTAAAAATTATTCTGTAGATGTAAAAAAAATTGAAAATGAAATTGTGTTCCTCAGAAAAATTGTACCTGGTGGAGCTGATGAATCCTATGGAATAGAAGTTGCAAAGCTTGCTGGTTTACCTAAGGATGTAATAAGTAGGGCAAATGAAATTTTAGAGGCACTAGAGAATTTAAATAATACTACGGAACTTGACTTAATCAATAAGAAAACTTCAAACAATAAACAGTCTGATAAAGCTAAAGATAGTAAATTTATTGAAAATATTAAGGAGAAAGAAGTGGCTGTAACTTATGCATCTAACGTAACTAAAGATGAAGTCACTCAAATTAATTTTACAGACATCGAAAAGGATAATATTTTAAAGGAAATTAAAAATATAGATGTTCTTAATTTAACCCCTATGGATGGGTTTAATAAGCTATATGAGCTAGTTAAAAGAGCTAAATCGCTATGAGAATAGCTAAGTGCTATAACATAGCTAAATTGCTATAAAAATAGCAGAGGATGTGAGTTATCATGAGAATCAATGTGTTAGAAGTTGAAACCTCAAATAAAATTGCTGCAGGCGAGGTGGTAGAGAGACCTTCTTCAGTAGTAAAGGAGTTAGTAGAAAATAGCATAGATGCTAATGCTAAAAATATTATCGTAGAGATTTTAGATGGTGGTCAAAGCAATATAAAGGTAATTGACGATGGTGAAGGAATACATAAAGATGATATAGAAAAAGCTTTTCTGCCTCATGCTACTAGTAAGATAAAATATGTTGAAGATATATATAATATACATACATTAGGGTTTAGAGGAGAAGCTTTGCCTAGTATAGCTTCAGTATCCCGGACGCTTTTAAATAGTAGGACTAAAGAATTCTCCTCTGGGAAAGAAATATCTCAGTCCTCAGGGGATATACTATATGTTAAAGAAATAGGCTGTAATGTTGGTACAACAATAGAAGTTAAGGATTTGTTTTTTAATGTGCCAGCAAGACAAAAATTCTTAAAATCGCCCCAAAGAGAATCGGCTTTAATAGCAGATATTTTGGGGAGACTTGCATTAGCTAACAATGAGATCTCGTTTAAGCTATTAAGTAATAATAAAAAAGTTTTATCTACCTATGCTTCTACAAATCTATGCGATACTATTAGGTATATATATGGTAAAGAAGTAGTAGAGAACATTACAAGTTTTGAAAGACACAACGATATAATGTCTGTGCATGGATATATCGGTAATGCAGAAATAAGTAGAGGAAGTAGAAATAGACAAAGTATTTTTGTTAATAAAAGATATGTTAAAAGTAGCTTAATTACTGCAGCAGTAGAGCAGGCATTTAAATCTTTTTTGACTATTAACAAATTCCCTTTCTTTGTTATATTTTTAGATGTTTTTCCTGAATATATTGATATAAATGTTCACCCACAAAAAACTGAAATTAAATTCGAGCAAGATAGAGCTGTATTTAAGCTTGTCTTTGATGCAGTGCATATAGCAATTGCTGATAGCTTAAGGGGCAGTTTTAATATATCCGAAGAAGATAATGAAGGTGATGGTGGCAAAGAAGCCAGCGAAAACACTCTAAGAAAAGAAATTTATGATTTTAATAGGATAGTCATAGACGAAAAAGATAAAGAAGAGCTAGAAAAGAGTGTTCAAATTCCAATAGATTTTAATTATAAAACCTTAAACAATGAAAATGATAATTCTGTGGAATTGCAGTATTCACATTCAAGTGTTTCAAAAGTTATAAATATCCCAGAGGATATATGTATCCCAAAGGATACAAGTAATGAGTATAGTGAAACTACCAGTGGATTATCAAATGAAGATGTAACTGAAAACATTAAAGAGAGTTTTGAGATTAATTATGATATGCACAAGGATACCTCACCAAATGAAATCCATAAGGTTTCAAAGTTTCCTGAGTTAAGACTTATAGGGCAATTTAATAAAACCTATATCTTAGGTGAAACATATAATGAGCTATATCTAATTGACCAACATGCAGCTCACGAAAAAATATTATTTGAGAAATATAAAAAAGAAATTATAAATGCTGACGTACTATCTCAGATTTTAGTTACACCAACAGTAATAGAGCTTAATCCTGAGGATTATGCTTACTACATTGAAAATGAAGCAGTATTTAAAAATTCTGGGTTTGATATTGTTGAATTTGGTGAAAACACAATAAGTATAAGAGAAGTTCCCATAATACTTGGAAAACCAGATATTAAGAATCTCTTTAATGACATATTAGATAATTTAAAGAATATGGGCAGCGGTGATACTGTAGAAATTAAATATAACCGTATAGCGTCTCTTGCATGTAAGGCAGCTGTAAAAGCAAATAATGTGCTCTCAGACCAAGAAATGAATAAGCTCATTAATGATTTAAGATATATTGAAGAACCTTTTACTTGTCCTCATGGAAGACCTACTATAATAAAAATTACACTTAATGAATTAGAAAAAAGATTTAAAAGAATACAGTAGAAAAAAGGTGGAAACATGAAAGATTTATTTATTTTAGGCGGTCCTACAGCTGTAGGAAAAACAGAAATATCTATAAAACTTGCTCAAAAACTAAATGGAGAGATTATATCGGCAGATTCAATGCAAATTTACAAATCTATGGATGTTGGCTCAGCTAAGATTTCAAAAGAGGAGATGAGGGGAGTTCCTCATCATTTAGTAGATATAATTGAGCCTAGTGAAGATTTTAGCGTTGCGGAATTTAAAGAAAGAGCTGAAAGTGCTATTGAAGAAATAACTGACAGTAAAAAACTTCCCATGTTAGTTGGTGGAACTGGGTTTTATATAAATTCACTAATATATAATTATAACTTTGCGGATACCAATAAAGATGAAGAGTATAGAGAGTATCTTACAAAACTAGCAGAGAGTGAAGGAAAGGAATATGTACATAGCTTACTAAAAGACATTGATGAAGAATCCTACAACAAACTATACCCTAATGATTTGAAAAGAGTAATTAGAGCTTTAGAAGTGTATAAAGTTAGTGGTAAACCTATGAGTGAGTTTGCAGCTGAGCAAAATATTTTAGATATTCCTTATAATGTATATTACTTTGTATTAAATATGGATAGGCAAAAATTATATAGTAGAATAAATTCTCGTGTAGATATAATGATGGAA
>JAJYBA010000191.1 GCA_021779235.1 Bacillota bacterium | reverse complement strand
CATGTCTTCACTGACCAGAACTTCAACGTGAGTTTTACCGTTGTGAACACCAAAAACGAAACCAACCATTTCTGGAGAGATAACGCATGCACGAGACCAAGTCTTAATAACCCCTGTTTCAAGAGGTTTCTTACCGGCGATCTTTTTCAAGAGTCTTTCGTCTACGTATGGTCCTTTTTTAAGTGATCTTGTCATATATAATATAAATAAGCTCGATAGAGCTCGTGGAATCTATATTAGCAAATGGTAAGAGGGATGTCAAATATATGTACGAGATGAGTACCTCGGTAACACCTTAGCCGTTTTCTCATAAAACTGCCAAGGTGTATCATAGCCTAATGCTTGGTGTGGTCTGACGAAAGTATACTCGACTAACCACTCAGTTAGCTTCTGATTGAATAATACAGGATCTGGATTGAAATTACCAAGTGATATAAATTCTTCTTTGAGAGTTCTATTAAATCTTTCTTCCATAGGATTATCTGTTGGAGTATGGACTCTAGACCAATACTGATCAATTTTAAGACTCTTGCAAGCTAGAATAAATTCCTTGTGGAATTCAGAACCATTGTCATTTAAAGTATTTAAAACAGAACCATCAAGAAGGTAAAAGATTCTTTTTAAAAAGTCAGAAGCATTCTTTGAGCTTTTAGATGTATACATACGAGCAAAAGCAATCTTGGATACTGTATCAATAGCAGTTAAGATATATCGTTTACAATTGTTACAGTAGATTACAATGGTATCTAGTGCGATAAGGTAGCCAGGAAACGGTTGTCTCTTTAATTCTGTGATTCTCTTTTTACCTTGATTTCTTTTACGTTTTTGTTGAAGTTTTTGATTCTTTAATGGTAAGTAATATAACTTGTATCTTTGAATAGTATATTGAATCTTCCAAGAAGAAATAGACTCTTGGTATATATTAAAATAAAGTCTTTGAATTTTCATCTTTCCCCAGCGTATATGTTCTCTTCGAAGCTCTATGATACGTGATTCTTCAATTCTAGTAATCATTCTTTTTCTTTTGTTGTTTGGAGTAGTTACTCTACTTTCAAGAAGTCTTAAGTCCTTGTCATCAAAACGGTTCTTCCATGTGTAGAAGACCTTGGGAGCAATGTTAAAGTGCCTACAGGTAGATAGTACATTACCTTTGGTTTGATAGTAGATGATCCATCCTAAGCGTGTACGGGCTTGTTTAGATAGCTTCATCATGATGGCTTGTTTCCGCCATCTTGTATGCTTGTCCATGGGGACAAAGACTCGTTTAAGTCCAAAGATTGGATTAGTACCTGTTAGTTTTTTAAACATATTGATGAGAGTTAGATTGATAATCTTTCCTTAATTTTAGCTCTTTTGGCCAAACAAGGGTATTACCGATGTATCTCATCTTATGCAAAGTATCTATAGGTGTCCAACACCTATAGAATCAAGTAATTAGAAAATAATTTTCCTTATAAAATAAGGCTTTATTTTTGATAGGTGTTGGACACCTTATATCTATATACCGAAGACTCGTGAGATATTTTTATTTATAGTATTTAGAGTTTCATCTTCAGATAATCCATTTAATTCCGCTATAGTTTTTATAACTTCTCTCACCATCTGAGGTTCACATCTTTTACCTCGAAAAGGTACTGGTGCTGCAAATGGAGAGTCAGTCTCTGCCATAATTGACTCTAGGGGTATCTCTTTTATAACTTGATCATAATCATGAGAAAATGTAATTGGTCCATCAAAAGATAAAGTAAAACCTAAACCAACAGCTCTCTTTGCTATATTTATATCTCCAGCAAAAAAATGAAAATTTGCATGAATATTTTTATTATCTTTTTTATATGATTCCAATATATCAAGCACATCAATATATGCATCCATAGTCTTACCAGAAGGACGAGCGTGTATCATAAGAGGCTTCCCTATTTCAAGAGAAAGTTTAATATGTAAATTAAAAATTTCTTTTTGTTTTGTTTTAAACTCTTCACTATTCTCTCGAAAATAATCTAACCCACATTCACCGATAGCTACAACTTTTTTATTATTAGCAAGAGTAAGCATTGAATCATAATTAAACTCTTCTATTAAAACATCAGATGGATGAAGTCCGATGCAAGCATACAGATTATCATATTTATCTGCGAGCTCTACTGCAAACACCGAAGACTTATAATCTGCACCAACTGTAATAGTAGTGACATTTTCATCTTTTAATTTTTGGATAACTTCTTCCCTATCCGCATCAAATTGAGACAAATTTAGATGAGAATGTATATCTATATATTTAGGCATATTATATTAGTCTTTTCTTAAGAAAAGTGGTTGTTCTGGTTTTTTATTTTCTTTTATTAATTCTTGTATTTTTTTAGAAGTTTCAGGAAGAAATGGTTCAAGTTCAAAAGCAATAGTGGACAATTTACTTAAATAATTTATAAGCATATCTTTTGCTTTTGGTAAGTCTAATTTTACAACCTTAAATACTTCTTCGTCTGAAATTAATTTATCTAATTTAGAAATATTACTCCAGATTAATTGGCAAGCGTTATTTATATTAAAATTATCAAGATCATATTTAATAAACATACTTAACCCCTTACCTCTCTCATCTTCAATAATTAATTCAGCAACTCTTTTTTCTACATATTTTTCAGATAAAGTTAAAATTCTAGAAGTTAAATTCCCCAATCCATTCGCCAACCCAGAGTTATAAGCATCCTTAAAACGCTCTATAGTGAAAGGGCTATCTTCAAAACTTCCAACTTCTCTTAACAAGAAATACCTTAAAGCATCGGTGCCATATTCTTTTACGATATCACGTGGGTCTACAACATTTCCAAGTGTTTTTGACATACGGACACCACCATCAGCTGTAATAAATCCATTTACAACTATCTGATAAGAGTTGGGTAAATCTGCTGCCATAAGCATTGCTTGCCACATAGCTCCCTGAAAACGAGTATTATCTTTTCCACAATATTGAGTTGGGTTTCCATTTATCCAATATTTTTCAAAATTCTCTATATTATTAGGCCACCCAAGGGTTGAAATATAGTTTACAAGAGCGTCAAACCATACATACATTACTTGATTATCATCACCAGGAACAGCTATCCCCCACGGCATTTTTTCTTTTAAGCGAGATATTGAGAAATCTTGCAATCCACTCTTAACAAAATTTTTAATTTCATTAAAACGAAATTCTGGAATTATAAAATTAGGATTTTTGTTATAAAATTCTAAAAGTTTTTCAGAAAAAGAAGAATACTTGAAAAAATAGTTTTCTTCATTGATTA
>JAJYBA010000029.1 GCA_021779235.1 Bacillota bacterium | reverse complement strand
AGATATTCTAGTAAATTATTAATATAATATGAAAATTCCCTAAAAAACGAGGTATTATCAATTTAGTTATTTTTATAACATATGTTATTATAAAATGAGTTAATAAATAATTAATATATAAAATAAAGGAGGACATATCATGGAGAAAAACAAAAAACTTTCTCATACGGCTTACGGCGGTATTAAAGGTGAGGATTATTTACCATTTATACCAACTAGTCAAGCAATGCCAGAAACAACGGCAATATCTTTAATACTAGGTATGATATTTGCAATAATATTTGCAGCTGCAAACACTTACTTAGGACTTAAAGTAGGTATGACTATTTCAGCTGGTATTCCAGGAGCGATTTTAGCTACAGGTATATTAAAAGGTTTATTTAAAAGAAATAATATATTAGAGGCTAATATGGTAGCTTCAATTGCTGCTATGGGAGAATCTATAGCAGGCGGAATTATATTTATACTTCCAGCAATTATCCTTTGGGGTATGGATTTAAAACTTTCTACTATAGTTATGGTAACATTACTTGGAGGATTACTTGGAGTATTCTTTGTATCACCATTAAGAAGATTCTTAATAGTTGAAGAGCATGGTAATCTTGTTTATCCAGAAAGTATGGCAGCTGCTGAAGTTCTTGTAACTGGTAGCGAAGGCGGACCTGGATTTAAGCAAGTATTAACAGGTCTTGCAGGCGGAGCACTATTCAAGTTATTCTCTGGCGGATTTAAATTTTGGCTAGAAGAAGCTGAATGGACTGTAAAGCCAATGCAAAATACATTGTTTGGTTTTGATACATTAGCATCTTTAATGGGTGTTGGTTATATAGTTGGACTTAGAGCTTCACTTTATATGTTTGGTGGTTCATTAATAGCATGGCTTGGACTTATTCCATTAATAATGTATGTTGGACATGGGCTTCAAGCACCATTATTCCCATCAACAGAACTTATTAGTAAAATGGGAGCATGGGACGTTTGGAGTAAATATATAAGATATATCGGTGCTGGTGCAGTTGCAGCAGGTGGATTTATAAGTCTTGGAAAATCTGCTCCAACAATCATTAGATCTTTCAAATCAGCTATGTCTGGTATTGGAGCAACTGGTTCAGGAACTCAAAAGAGAACAGATATTGATGCACCAATAACTTGGGTTGTAGGCGCAGCAGTATTAGTATTTATACTTTCATGGATATTACCAGGAATTAAAGTTGGCATAATTGGCGGAATAATGGCAGTTATATTCTCATTCTTCTTCGCAGTTGTATCAGCTAGAATGGTTGGTTTAATCGGAGCATCAAATAACCCAGTTTCAGGTATGACTATCGCTACATTATTATTTGTAACATCAGTATTAAAACTTACAGGTAATGTTGGCGATAAAGGAATGGTTACAGCTGTTATTATAGGTGGTATAGTTTGTGTTGCTATCGCTGTTGCTGGTGGAACTGCACAAAGTTTAAAAACAACTTATATTATCGGTGGTACACCAAAGAACGTACAAATTGGTATGTTTTTGGGAATAGTTGCAGCAGCAGCAGTTGCTGGAGCAGTAGTATTAATGCTTAATAGCACATATGGTATAGGTAGTAAAGATGTTGCAGCACCTCAAGCAACATTAATGTCAATGGTTATCAAAGGTGTATTAACAGGTCAACTTCCATGGGCTCTAGTATTCGTTGGAGTTACAATTGCAGTGTTCTGTGAACTTGCAGGACTTCCAATACTTCCAGTTGCACTTGGAATATATTTACCAATACACTTAAATGCTGCTATCCTTGTTGGTGGTATTGTTAGAGTATTAGTTGAGAAAAAATTCAAGAAAAACGAAGAGCAACAAAAGGTTCAAGTGGAAAAAGGTATACTTCTTGCATCAGGACTTGTTGCTGGAGATGCTTTAATGGGTATAGTTGTTGCAGGTATTGCAACAGTTGGTCTTGATATAGGATTTGGAGCTAAGTTACTTCCAGGACTAGCAGCAAGCCCAGAATTCGCTACACTAATGTTCTTTGCATTAGGATTATGGATTTACATGTTTGCTACAAAAGTAGACAAAGAAACTGTTTAATATTATAATTTAATAAGGTATATATTATTAAATTTAAGTAATAATAAAGATAAAAATATAAGTTAAGAGCCGTTACGGCTCTTAACTGTTTTGTAGGTGAAATGTATGTTTAATAAAAAAAACAAAGAAAAACCACAAGAAAATTTTTTATTGTATAGACCACTAAGAAAAATTGAACATTGGGAAGTAAATGATGAGAAGGTAAAACTATTTTTTCATCATAACAAGCCAGTAGAAAGATTCATGAGATGGCTTATAAAAAAGCCAACAGTTAGTGATTTAGAACTTGATGAAATGGGTTCTTTGGTTTGGCAACAATGTGATGGCACTAAAACTGTTTATGATATAGCTCTAGCTATGGTGGAAAAATTTAATGACACTGAGGCGAATTCTATTGATAGATTAATTATGTTTCTAAGATACTTATCTCGAAGAGGATGGATCACTTTTGAAAAATATCAAGAAATAAAATAATATATCATACTTTAATCGATGGAGGGAAAAGAAAATGGAATTAAATAAATTAATTGACGCTATGAAAGAGGATATTATTAAGTCTACTCAAGAAATCATAAGAATTAAAAGTATAGAAAGCGAGCCTAAACCAGGCATGCCTTTTGGTGAGGGGGTAGCTAAATCACTAGAATGTGCTTTAAACACTGCAAAGGAATTAGGTTTTCATACAGTTAACTTAGATGGTTATGTAGGATATGCAGAGTATGGACAAGGCGAAGATTATGTTGTAGCACTAGGTCACTTAGATGTAGTTCCTGAAGGGGATGGATGGATTCACCCACCTTATGGTGCAGAAATTCATGATGGAAAAATGTACGGACGTGGGACCACAGATGATAAAGGACCAATAATAGCAACATTATATGGATTAAAAGCAATTAAAGATGCAAATCTTGCTCTTTCTAAAAGAATTAGGGTTTTATTTGGAACTAATGAAGAAACAGGAAGCAAGGAACTTGAACATTACTTAGAAAGAGAAAAGGCACCAGTTGCTGGGTTTACACCAGATGCAGATTATCCAATAATCAATGGAGAAAAAGGTATAACTATTTTCAACATTGTAAAAGATTTCAATATCAAGAATGAAGGTGAAAACCTTATAAAGTATATCAAGGGTGGTCAAGCAGCGAACATGGTACCTGACTATTGTGAAGCAGGAATTGTAGCTAAAGACGCACAAAATGTTATTAAAGCAGTAGAGGCTTTTGCAAAAGAGATGGATTATAAACTTTCTACAGAAGTAAAAGAAAATATGGTAATAATTAAATCTATTGGTGAATCAGCTCATGGAAGTACACCGGAGCTTGGCAAGAATGGCATAATGCAATTATTTGCTTTCCTTGGAACTTTAGAGCTTGGATCAAATGATGCATCAGGATTCGTGGAATTTTTAAATAAAAACATAGGTATGGAAGTACATGGAGAGTCTTTTGGAGTTTGTCTTGAAGATAAGGATTCAGGTAAAATGTCATTTAACGTTGGAGTTATAAGTATGGATGAAAATTCAGCTACTGTAACCTTGAATTTAAGATATCCTGTAACAAACAAATTAGAAGATATGATGAATCCATTTAATAATAGAATAGAAGGAACTGGAATAAGAGTAGAGAAATTTGTACATCAAGAGCCATTATACTTTTCACCAGACAGTCCAATTATCAAAGCACTTCAAAAGGTTTACACTGAGCAAACTGGAGAAGAAGCTAAATTAGTATCTATAGGTGGAGGTACTTATGCTAAAGAAATGCCTAATACCGTAGCTTTTGGACCAATGTTCCCAGGAGAAGTTGATACTATTCATAAACCAAATGAATATATTACTATAGACAATTTAATCAAGAATGCTAAAATATATGCTCACGCATTATATGAGTTAGCAAAGTAAACATACATCTTATTTCATAAGATGTATATGTTAGTAAACATATACATCCTATTTCATAAAATGTATATGTTAGTAAACATATACATTTTATTTCATAAAATGTATATATGTTGGTGAACATATATCTTACTTTGGTAAAAAGTAAATAATTTTTAGGCCTATATCTTATGAATTAAGATATAGGTCTTAGTATTTTAAAAGAATTAAATTTTTTAAAATAATTAATCATGAATTTACATAAAGCCATAGAATTAAAGTTAATATAGAGGTATAATATAGTTTTATACTATAAAAAAATATAAATTTTTTAGTGGGGGACAATTATGAAAATACAAGATATTAAAATGGGGAAAATCAACACTCCTTTAAAGCAACCATACAAGGTAGGAAAGAAAGTCATCACAATGTCTGATGAAATAGTTATAAAAATAGTTACAGATACTGGGGAAGTAGGATATGGTAGTGCAGCCCCAACACCTTTGATAACTGGGGAAACAGAGAATTCAATTATGGGAGCAATAAATTACATTAAACCTGATCTTGTAGGCTTGGATATTGATAATCTTGAAGGAATTATGAAAGTAATTCATAATTCTATTCATGGAAATAATAGTGCTAAGGCAGCTATCGATATTGCTATTTACGATTTATTCTGCAAAAATTACGGATTACCACTTTATAAATTTTTAGGTGGATATAAAACTTCACTAACTACGGATATTACAATAGCAAATGATACAGTAGAACATATGGTAAGGAAATCCTTAGAAGCTGTAATGGAGGGATATACTTATTTAAAGGTAAAGATTGGAAATGATATAGACCTTGATATAGAGAGAGTAAAAGCAGTAAGAAAAGCAGTTCGACGCGGAATAAAAATAAGAGTAGACGCTAACCAAGGCTGGAGACCAAAGGATGCAGTAAGAACTATTAGAAAATTTGAAGATATGGATTTGGATATTGAGTTCGTTGAGCAGCCAGTTATTGCTTGGGATATAGATGGACTAAAATATGTTACAGACAATGTGGAGACAAAAATTCTTGCTGATGAAGCAGTTTTTGGTCCAGCAGATGCCTTTAAGATAATTGAAAATAGAGCAGCAGATCTTATAAACATAAAGCTTATGAAGTGCGGAGGCATTAATAATGCAATAAAAATATATAATATGGCTGAAAACATGGGCATAAGATGTATGATGGGATGTATGCTAGAAAGTAGAATAGGCATAACTGCAGCAGCTAGCTTTGCAGCATCAAAATCTAATATGCTTAAATCAGACTTAGATACTATGTTGTTTTTTGAGCAAGATTCAATAATTGGTGGTTCATCTATAGTAGGAAATACCATAACTATTAATGATTCTCCAGGTCTTGGCATTGCAGATATTATTGGATGGCATGAAATTATATAAACAAAAGAGTTTTTATAAAAATATAATGATTGAAATGGGGTGATAGTTTTGAATAATAATGAATTTGGTAAGGATGATAGTCTGATGGAAGTGGAATTAAAAAAACAACTAGAATTTAATATTGAAGAAGAGAAATTAAAGAACGTTACTCTTATCATTAGTGAAGAAATTCTTAAATATATTGATAAGAGAAAGGAAATCTTACAATATATTTTAGACTATAGAAAAAAAGTTGTTGAAGACTATAGAGATGATGAGGATATGGTAATAGAATATTTTGATCATGAAAGATACGTTAAGGAAGAAGCCTTCAAAACTATTGATAGAAGACTTAAGGAGTTAACTGAACTTAAAAGCTCTCCTTATTTTGGAAGAATTGACTTTTCAGAAGAAGATTTTGGTATCGACAATATGTATATAGGAAGATTTGGAGTTACTCCAGATAATACTTTTGAGCCTTTAATAGTAGATTGGAGAGCTCCAATTGCATCTTTATTTTATGCTGGAGCTTTAGGAGAAGCTTTTTATGATGCACCTAAAGAAAAAATATTAGTAAATATTCTAGCTAAGAGACAATTTATTATAAAAAAAGAAAAGCTTATGGGTATGTTTGATTCAGCACTAGATATAAAAGATGAAATACTTCAAATGGTGCTTAGTAGCAATGCTGGAGAAAAACTAAAAGACATAATTATGACAATACAAAAGGAACAGGATGATTTAATAAGACAACCAAGAACCAAAACTATCGTAGTGGATGGTGTGGCAGGTAGTGGAAAAACTACTATAGCACTTCATAGGGTAGCATATTTGCTTTATAATTATAGAAAAATACTGGAAGACAAGGTGCTAATATTAGGTCCCAATAATGTATTTATGGAATATATATCTTCAGTGCTTCCAAGTCTTGGAGAATCAGGAGTTAAGCAAACGACCTTTAGAGATTTTGCCTTTGATATTTTAGAGTTAAAGGAAGTAATGAGTTTAAAAGAATACATGGAAAAAGTTCTTAGCGGAGAAAAAGAATTTACAGAGGATATTATTTATAAAAATTCCATAGAATATAAAAGTTTTCTTGATGAAGCAGTAGAAAAATTAGATAGTGAATATTTTAAAATAGAAGATTTGTTTTTTATGAATGAGCTAGTGTTATCTAGAGAAGATATAATGGAAATGTTTTATAATCATTATAAAACTATGCCTTTATTTAGAAGAAGCAAGAAGATTAAAAGAATTATTTATTCTAAGATTAGAGATGCTAGAGATGAAAAAGTTAGAACTATACAAAAGGAATTTGAAAAGTCAGTACAGTCTTTAACTGAGGAAGAACATGATTTTAAAATAAATGATTTAGATTTTAATAGAAGGCTTAAAATTCGTGAGGTTATTAAAGAGGTAATAGAGCTAAAGAAAAACTTTACCACACTTGAAAATGGAAACTGCGTTGATTTATATAACGAAATAAATGGTCATAAAAGATTAACAGAAAATGATTTAGGTGGTATTTTATATTTAAAAATTAAGCTAGAAGGAATAAAGATTTCTGAGGAAATAAAACATGTCGTAATAGATGAAGCACAGGATTATAACCATCTTCAATTCCTTGTAATAAAGGAATTAACAAAGTGTACTTCTTTAACTATTGTTGGAGACAGTAATCAAAGAATGATTCCATATGACGGCAAACTGCCTATGCTTGATTTAGAAAATATACTACCAGACTGTAATATTCAGGAGTTTAAACTAAATACCAGCTACAGATCTACAAAGGAAATTATGGAGTATGCTAATAAATATTTACATGCAGAGCCTATTGTTCCTATAGTAAGAAATGGTGAAATGGTAATGGAAAAATTAATTTCTGATAAGAATGAACTTAAAAGCTTTATGCTTGAAAAAATTGCAGAGCTTAAAAGCAAGGCTTATGAGAATATTGCAATTATCTGCAAAGATATAAATGAAACAGAAAAAACCTTTGACTTAATCAATGACAGTGCTAATGTTAAGCTTATAAATAAAGAAAATGCAGTTTATCACAGTGGAATTGTGGTGCTCCCATCATATTTTGCTAAGGGACTTGAGTTTGATGCAGTTATCATGGTTTTAGATAAACCAAGTGATATAGGTGAATTTAGAGGTGATAGTCTGCAGGGTGAATATAAACAAGAGGATAAGCTTAGATATGTTATGGCAACTAGGGCATTGCATGAACTTCATGTGATTGAAAAAAGTTTATTCTAAAATTTACAAGAACAAGAATAGTTTCAATTAAGAACTAAGAGTTTTTTCTTATATTATGCTATAACGAAAAGTATATATTGCTTGAAATGCTTTCTCTTCGTCAAGTAATTCTAAAATTTATTTTATTTACAGTTGCTAAAAAATACAAACTCGCTATCGCTCAAACACGTATTTTTCTTCACGCACCTGAAAATAAAATAAATTAAGAATTACTAAGGCTTGCTCAAATGCATTCTTCGCAATATATACTTTTGTTAGCATAATCCAAGAAAAAAGAGCTTATGTTAAAAATAAACATTGTTTTTAACAGAGATGGGAAGTACGGCCCATAAACTAAGGCATTATAAACTTACTATATACTATCTTTCACTTCTTACATACTTATACCTTAATAAAGTCAATTCTGATATTTTAAAAACCTCTTTTAAATCTCTCCCCCTAACGAAAGCGTTAGCATAGCCGTAGGCTTAATATGAGCAGTTTCTTATCACTATAAAAATGTTTAAGGGCGATAGCCGGCCGATTTAATTGAAATTAATTTGAAAAGTGAACACATTTGTAGTGATATATACTTTTGTTAGCATAATCCAAGAAAAAAGAGTTTATTTTAAAAATCGATATTGTTTTTAACGAGGTGTGGAGTGCCTTCCCTAATCCCATCTTTCGATATTTTGGATCTGTTGCTACAGGTTCTATTACTGCATAACCCGCTTCTGGATCATACCACATTCCACAATACGCAGCAAAAGTTCCGTCAGGAGCAACAGCAGCCACTTTTAAATTCAAGTCAACATTAGGACGAATCATCGCTTTTTCACTTAACCATTCTTTTTCTTTTGAAAATTGGAATTCTCCTTTTTTAATTCGCTATAAATTACGGTTGCACATTAAGTCATAATTTACTTATATACTAATTATAACATTAACTTAAAATATAAGTAATGAAGTTATTCAAGAATTGGCTCTATGCTTTTATGAGGTAAAATGCATGTATCTACAAACTTAATATCAAAATCATCGTAAATAGTACTTTTAATATATATCCTATTATGGTATTATATGTATATAAGTAACAAAACACAACGAAACATAACAAAACATAATGAAAATTCATGACAAGGCTTAGAAATATTGTGTTTTGTATGTTTTTATGATGTTTTGAATATGAAAATCAGGGGGCTAATTTAGAAATGAAAAATATACGTAGGATTACATCAGTACTACTGATTGTAATATTATTCTTTTTAGCGGTAGGATGTACAAAACAACAAAAATCTGAACCTGTAACTTTGTACATATCATCAGCTGCTAGTTTAAAGGATTCAATGAATGAAGTTAAACAGGTATATGAAGCTGAGAAGGAGAATGTTAAAGTAATTTTTAATTATGGTTCTTCTGGTACTTTACAGCAACAAATAGAACAGGGTGCAGATGTAGACATATTTGTATCTGCAGCAGCAAAGCAAATGGATGCACTTGAAAAGAAAGATCTTATTGTTAAGGATACAAGAAAAACCATTTTGCAAAGCGACGTGGTTCTCATAGTTCCAAAAGAGAATTCTACAATAGCAAGCTTTCAGGATTTAACTACAGAGAAGGCTAAAAAGATTGCTCTTGGAGAACCTAAAAGCGTTCCTGCAGGACAATATGCGGTGGAGGTATTTACAAAGTTAGGTATACTAGATAAAATTAAAGAAAAGGAAGTATATGCTAAGGATGTAAAGGAAGTTTTAACCTGGGTAGAAACAGGAAATGCAGATGCGGGCATAGTATATGCAACAGATGCTAAAATATCTAATAAGGTAAAAATTGTTACCATAGCTTCAGCAGACTCCCATACACCAGTAATTTATCCAGCAGCAGTAATAAAAGCTAGTAAAAAGGTAGATGCAGCTAAGGATTTTATGAAATTTTTAACTGATGATAAGGCTAAAGCTGTTTTTGAAAAATACGGTTTTAAGGTAAATACAAAATAAAAATGCTAGGAGTGATGCACCTTGAATTTTAATCTTTCACCTTTATGGATTTCGACTAAAACTGCAATTACTTCAACTATAATAATTTTTTTCTTAGGTATTGCAGCGGCATGGTTCATGAAAAATATGAAAGGTAAATTTAAGGTGTTTTTTGATTCTGTTGTTACCTTGCCTATGGTGCTACCACCAACAGTAATTGGCTTTTTTCTGTTGCTCATCTTTGGAAAGAATGGCCCTATAGGAAAGCTTTTGTTTTCAATAGGGGTAAAACTTATATTTTCTTGGCCTGCTACAGTAATAGCTGCAACTGTAGTTGCTTTTCCATTGATGTATAAGACTACAGTGGGGGCCTTTGAGCAGATTGATGAAAATATTTTAAATGCAGCTAGAACCTTAGGGGTTTCAGAATGGCGGATTTTTTGGACTGTAGCGGTTCCACTTGCTTGGCCAGGAATAGCAGCAGGAACAGTACTAGCCTTTGCTAGAGCCCTTGGTGAGTTTGGTGCAACTCTTATGATAGCTGGAAGCATTCCAGGCAAAACTCAGACTATACCCATAGCAATCTTCTTTGCTGTTGAAGGTGGAGAGATGACTACAGCATTTTACTGGGTTTTGATTATTTTCTTCTTGTCCTTAGTTGTAATTATATTAACTAATTATTGGACTGCACGTGGAAAAAGAAAATTAAGCATAGGAGAGAGAAAATAATATGGAACTTATTATTGATATAAAAAAGAAATTACAGGATTTTAATCTTAAAGTTAGTTTCCAATGTGATAATTCCATATTAGGGTTGCTTGGAGCATCAGGTTCAGGTAAAAGTATGACACTTGCCTGCATTGCAGGACTCATTAAGCCCGATGAAGGTAGAATTATATTAAACGGAAGAACACTTTTCGATTCAGAAGCTAAAATAAATATTCCCATAAAGGATAGAAAAGTAGGGTTTTTATTTCAAAACTATGCTCTTTTTCCTCATATGAGTGTGGAAAAGAATATAGGCTATGCGCTTTCAAACTTTTCGGTTTCAAAGCGCAATAGAATTATTGATGAAATGCTTTCTATAATGCAAATAGAGAATTTGAAAAAAAGATATCCTCATGAAATATCTGGTGGCCAGCAGCAGAGAGTGGCTTTAGCTAGGGCACTTGCAGTGAATCCTGAAATACTACTTTTGGACGAACCCTTTTCTGCATTAGACAATCATTTGAGAAATATAATGCTAAAACAAATGAGCGATACTCTATCAAGATATAATGGTGTAACATTATTTGTGACTCATAATATGGAGGAAGCCTATGAACTCTGCGAGAACTTAATAATTCTCTCTGATGGAATGAAGTCTGGTGAAGGTAATAAGAAAGAAATATTTAAAAATCCTCCCTCACTAGCCTGTGCTAAGCTCACTGGTTGTAAGAATATATCGGAAGTGAAATTAGTATCACCAGGAACTATGAAAGCTTTAAACTGGGATTGTGAAATTAAATTACCAGAAGGAGTAAGCGAAGATATTACACATATAGGTATAAGAGCACATTATATCAGGCTAGAGGAAATGGAAGATGAAAATACTTTTGACGCCTATCCCATACATACAAGTGAAACTCCTTTTAGGAGGCTTATTTATCTTAAGTTAAATGAGAAAAACAATAAAAATAGTGATTATAACCTTATATGGGACATGCCATCTGAAGAGTGGGATAGAATAAAACATAGGCCATTACCCTGGAGAATTTTCTTGGAAAAAGAGAAGATGATTTATATAGTTACGTTTCTGCTATTATTTTACCAATCTCCGTAAGGTCATACCCGCCAATTCCTTGGAGCTCCATTTTGAACTCTTTGGAGTTTATTACATGGATAATAGCTTGATAGTTGGGGTTATGAAGATCTTCTTTTTTTATTATAAGTTCATATTTTTCCTGCTGGAGAGGTATAAAATCAACATCCATAACTTGGAGTCCACTTTTTTCATTTCCAAGTCCTATATCTGCATCACCTCTAGATACGGCACTTGCTATACCTAGGTGTGAAGAATACTCTTTATCATAACCATTTATACTTAAAGGATTAATACCAAGCTTCCGTAGATGTTCGTCTAAAAGTACTCTGGTGCCACTACCTTTCTCACGATTAACAATGGTAATATCAGAACGTTTAAAATCTTCCCAGTCCTTAATATTTTTTGGGTTTCCTTTTGCTATGTAAAAGCCCTGCATCCTTTTAGCTAAATGTACTATTATTGCTGGAACTCCTGGGAGCATTCTTTTAACATAAGGCACATTATATTCGCCAGTATCACCATCCCAAAGATGCGCTGTAGCAATTTGAACTCTACCCTGATAAAGTTCGTAAAGACCGTTGTAGCTACCTTCGTAGGACCTAAGAGCGTGAAATCCTTTTGAGTATCTTTCTAGATGCCTCGTCATAATGTCTAGCATTATATCTTGTCCACTAATTATGAATGTGTTGCTATCAGATATTTGGCTACGTGTTATAGGATTGTTTTCAGGCTTGTTATTTTTTGTACTACTTTTATATTCCTCTACATCCTTCATATCAATCCTAATTTTTTTACCAACCTTATATCCGTTAAGTTCGCCTCTTTTTATTAACTCATAAACTGTGTTTTTAGTTATTTTCAACATTTCAGCCACTTCTAAAGGGGTTAATGTGGAATCATCCTTCATACTGCTACCTCCAGTAAGTTTTAAATTTATATATATTAAACTAACACAATATAGTATTAATTCATTCAATGATAATTATATAGAAGATTTTAACATTATACTAGAATTATTATATATAAAAAGCCACCATCGCTTTTATGGAAGAATTATTGAAGATAAAGGAAACATAATGTCCATTTTTGGAATAGAATCCTTTTTTCTCAGAGGATGCTAGCAATATATACTTTTAGTTATAGCATCCTCTAAGAAAAAAGCTCTTAATTATTAATAGGACATTATCACTACCTTGTTAGTTCATTCCAATTCTCAATAATTTCATTTAATTCTATTAGGGTGCTAGTTTTATCTTCACTATCTATTGAGCCTCTGAGCCTAGCAATGTTTAAATTTATATTATATAGTTCATCTCTTTCAACACTAAACTGAATGCGTGGTATAATTTTTTCCCAGGCAGCATGAATACTTACAATATCTTTCTGAAGCATGTTCCATTTTTCAGCCTTCGCATGTTCTATAGATAGCTCTACAAAAGCAACTACATCCTCTGAAGTGTTATGAGGTTTTTTTAAATAATTGCCTCCTAACATTAATAATACAAAGATTGCTAAAGTAACTATTGGTATAGCATATGATATAAACTTTTTCATGAATTTAAGTTGCTCCTTTATATTTTATTTCTTATTTTTTTCTATATGATCCTCATAAAGGTCCACATGTAATCCACTTGAAGGGTTATAGGTAGCTAAAAATACTTCATTTGCATCGTTAACGCCTTGCTTTTTTAATTTCGTCATTAGCCATCTTTCGTTCCTATTAACGCTAATTAAATTTTCTTGTAAAACAGAACCGTCATAAATTATTTCAACATCAATACTAGCGGCTGAAGTTTTAAGCTTTAGATCCTTTGGTGTAACCGGATTACACTCAGGCTTTTTCAAGATGGACAATTGACCATCTTTCTCCAGAACTGCATAAGCTACTTCTTCTAAATCAAAAATACCTTTATCTCTTAATTGCTCAAGAAGATCACCTATGGTGTAACGAAATTTTTTCATGGATTTTTCTAGTATTTTTCCGTTTGTAATAATAATGGTAGGTTCTCCATCTAGATATTTTTCAGCAGTTTTTGATTTAAGAGTTATTAATTGTAAAATTAAGCATAAGGAAGTCCAAGTAAATAACCCGACCCAATGAGGCCACGCTCTGCTAGTTAAATCTGTAGTTAGAGAAGAAGCAGTGGAACCTATAGTTATGCCAACTACATAATCAAACAAGGTCAGTTGGCTAATCTGCTGCTTACCAAGAACACGAGTCAATATCAGTAAAGTGAAAAATCCAATGATTCCTCTTACTAGTACAATTAGTCCTTCATTCATCAAAATACCTTCTTTCAATGATATTATCTCCAAATTTATCATTTGTATTTATTTTAGGATTTTTAAACTAAAGCTTCTGGTTAATGTTAAAGGATAATCTAGCAAAGAAACTTGCCACTTGCCACGTGGGTGGCACCAGATATATAATCTAAGTAAAAAACAAAAGGATGATAGGGATGGATTTGATAAAAATCGTTTCAAATGTTCAGAAGATTTCTGAGG
>JAJYBA010000190.1 GCA_021779235.1 Bacillota bacterium | reverse complement strand
GTTTTTTAAGTTGAATAGTTTTCTTCATTTATTATTTTTATCAAAAATAATAATAAATTTCATGCAGCATAGTAATTAAAAAATATTTGATATTATGTCATAAGAAATATATTAATAAAATTATCATCAATATATTTTAACAATTAGTGGCAAATATAATTGCAATTATAGCCAATCTTATTTAATGTCCAAAAGGAAAATATTAAGATAAGATGGATTTATAGCTAAAATATTACGAGATGCTGTAAATGGCACTATTACTAGGTTTGGAGGATTAATTGCTGGTAAATACAGCATTTGTTGCAGAAGTGGGAAAAGAAGTGGGAAAGACATAAAAAAAGCTGTACTACAAGGTATCTAAACCAAGTAATACAGCAATTCCTTTGAATAATTGGTGCCGCTAGCCGGACTCGAACCGGCACGGTATCACTACCAGAGGATTTTGAGTCCACCACGTCTGCCATTCCATCACAGCGGCATGTAAACTGACAAAAATTATTTTACCACGTATAAGAAAATAATTCAAGAGCTATTTTTCATACATTTCATTATTTTAGTAAAATGATTTTACAATAAATTTTATATACTGAAAAATATTCGCCAATATTCTGCTTTATTAAAGCTAATAAAAGTTTTTTGCTGATTTCTAGTGTGGATTTTCAAATAAAAGTGCATAAATTTTTAAATAAAGGTTGTGACAAATCAAATGATTTGCTAAAATAGTAATAGGGTAAAGTGTCCCGATGGGTTATTTTATGCCCAACTACAATTTTAAAACTTAGAAATAAGATTTGATAGTTGTAAATATCTATTAATTAGGGAGGAGCAAAAAATATATGATGTATTCAAAAGAAGTTGAAGAGATGTGTGTACTTGCTAAAGGTCCTAATCACGGATCAGCACCAATTCCTGAAGAAGGAAAATGGGTTCAATCTAAAGAAGTAACTGATATATCAGGTTTAACTCACGGAATAGGTTGGTGTGCGCCACAACAAGGAGCTTGTAAGTTAACATTAAACGTTAAAGAAGGTATTATCCAAGAGGCATTAGTTGAAACAATTGGATGTTCAGGAATGACTCATTCAGCTGCTATGGCTTCAGAAATATTACCAGGAAAGACTATATTAGAAGCATTAAACACAGACCTAGTTTGTGATGCTATAAACACAGCAATGAGAGAACTATTCTTACAAATCGTTTACGGAAGAACTCAAACTGCATTCTCAGAAGGTGGACTACCTATCGGAGCAGGTCTTGAAGATTTAGGTAAGGGATTAAGATCTCAAGTTGGTACTATGTACGGAACTCTTGCAAAAGGACCTAGATACTTAGAAATGGCTGAAGGATACGTTACAGACATAGCTATAGACGAAGATAAAGAAATCATTGGATATAAGTTTGTTAACTTAGGAAAAATGATGGAAAGTATCGGTAAAGGTATGGATGCTAATGAAGCATTAGAAAAAGCTAAGGGACAATACGGAAGAGTTGCTGATGCTGCTGAATTAATGGACCCAAGACATAAATAATTATTTGTAAAGGAGGATTTTAAAAATGGCATTATTTGAAAGTTATGAAAGAAGAATTAACCAAATTACTCCAGTACTAGAAAAGTACGGAATGAAGACTCTAGAAGATGCAAAGGCAGTGTGTGCTGAAAAAGGCGTTGATGCTTACACAATTGCTAAAGAAACTCAACCAATCGCATTTGAAAATGCTGGATGGGCTTATACTTTAGGTGCTGCTATAGCTATAAAGAAGGGTTGCACAAAAGCTGCTGATGCTGCTGAAGCAATCGGAGAAGGATTACAAGCATTCTGTATCCCAGGATCAGTTGCAGATGATAGAAAAGTTGGACTTGGACACGGAAACTTAGGAGCTATGCTTTTAAGAGAAGAAACTAAATGTTTCGCATTCCTTGCAGGACACGAAAGTTTTGCTGCTGCTGAAGGTGCTATTAAAATAGCTGAAAAAGCTAACAGAGTAAGAAAAGAACCTTTAAGAGTTATCTTAAATGGTCTTGGAAAAGATGCTGCATTCGTTATTTCAAGAATTAATGGATTCACATATGTTCAAACTCAATTTGACTACTATACTGGAGAAGTTAAAGTAGTTAAAGAAAAAGCTTACTCTACTGGAGAAAGAGCTAAAGTTAAATGTTATGGTTGTGACGATGTTAGAGAAGGTGTTGCAATAATGCACAAAGAAGGCGTTGATGTATCAATCACTGGTAACTCAACTAACCCAACTAGATTCCAACATCCAGTTGCAGGAACATACAAAAAAGAATGTATCGAACAAGGTAAGAAATACTTCTCAGTAGCATCAGGTGGTGGTACAGGAAGAACTCTTCACCCAGATAACATGGGAGCAGGTCCTGCTTCATACGGTATGACTGATACTATGGGAAGAATGCATTCAGATGCACAATTCGCAGGATCATCATCAGTTCCAGCTCACGTTGAAATGATGGGTCTTATCGGAATGGGTAACAACCCAATGGTAGGAGCTACTGTTGCAGTTGCTGTTGCTGTAGAAGAAGGAATGACTAAATAGTACATATTTTTAATATGTATTTGAAATAGTTTCTAAAAAAAGCTCAATGCAAAGACATTTAGTCCAAGCATTGGGCTTTTTTGCGTGAAGAAAGAAAAATGGAATTTAGATTATTTAATAAGACTATTAATGTATTAATGGAATGAAAACATAGAGCTGAAATATGCAAATTTGTGTGCTCAAAATCTAAATAATTTAGATGAGAAAATGCTATTTTTATAATAGTCAATTGATTTTTTAGATTAATAATGTTAAGGTATAACAGAAGTATATATACGAGAACAATAAAATTTAATAAAAAAATATAGGTTTAATCAAAATTCATTAACTGAAATTGATTAATTAAAAGGGAATCAGGTGAAATTCTTGAACTATCCCGTAGCTGTATTAGATGAATTTAAGTATATTATGTCACTTGGAAACAGGGAAGGCGTACTTAAATGATGATTCTTGAGTCAGAAGACCTGCCTATATTTTGCACAACACAACTCTACGAGCGATAGGGGGGGCGTTAGAATGAAGATTTATTTGCACATTTTATATGAATGAGCAAGTTTTATCATTGTGTCCTTTTAACACTTTAGTTAGAAGGACTTTTTTGCGTGAAAAAGAGTATATTAAGAATATGAAATAATGAGGTGATAGTGTGAAAAATACACCCAAACCCTGAAAATCTACTTAAATTACGAAAAAAAGGCCGACCTTAATTAAGGACTTTAGAGACTAAAAAAAAAATTAATGGTTAGACTCTTGAATAGAAATGT
>JAJYBA010000189.1 GCA_021779235.1 Bacillota bacterium | reverse complement strand
TGCTGAAAGACTTATAGGAATTAAGGATGTAGACAAATCTGGAAATACAATAAACTGCTATGCATCCACTTATAATGCAAATGGACAAGTAACAAAGGAAGTTACATCAAATGTACAAAATACATCAACCATGACATATGATGTATTGGGAAGATTATTAGGTAGAACAGATACAGATAGTACGGGAAAAGTGACAGGAAGCAATACTTATACTTATGACCTTGCAGGAAATGTTACCTCTGGCGGTGATACGGTAAGCTACGATCAAAATAATAGATTAACAGCTTATAATGGGACAAATATAGGGTACGATGCCGATGGAAACATGACTACAGGCGTAGTAAATGGAGCTAGCTCAAGTTTAACCTACGATTCAAAAAATAGGCTATTACAAGCAGCAGGCACATCCTATACTTATGATGCATTAGATAATAGAATATCCGAAACAGTAGGTGGTAAAAGTACAACTTATGTATATGATGATAGTTCAAGTGATTTAAGCAAAATGCTTGTTAGTACAGATTCAACAGGAAAAAGCACATATTATATCTATGGAGCTGGACTTATAGGAGAACAAGATCCAAATGGAAATTATTTAATCTACCATTATGATTTAAGAGGAAGTACAACAGCAATAACAAATATGCAAAATACAGTAACAGATAGATACACCTATGGAGCATATGGAGAATTATTAAGTCATACAGGAACTTCAGCAACACCGTTTTTATTTAATGGACGAGATGGAGTAGTTACAGATTCAAATGGCTTATATTATATGAGAGCACGTTATTATTCACCGACCTTGAAGCGATTCATAAATGCAGATACATTAAAAGGGTCAATAAATAATGGAGAAACCCTAAACAATTATGCATATGCGAATGGAAATCCGATATCTATGGTAGATCCTTTTGGTAGGTGCGCAGATAGTTCTAGTACGGATGATAACTGGTTAAATGCCCCAGCAAAAGAGGATATTTTTGATAAGTTTGTACATTGGATAACTGGGGACTCGAGTCCGAAAACTCAATTTGAACAGCAAGCAGATGCACAATTTTATAATATGTCATTAGATTCTCAAATGATGGCTCAAGATATGTCTGAAAGTGCGATATCAGATGTAATGGATAGTGTAAGTGCAGATTATGCAGATGAAATATCAGAATCATTAGCACAAAGTTCTATTCCATCTAATTATAAGGGGATGGGTGAAGATTATTATCATTCTGCTAACCCTTCAGTAGTTGACTTAATGAAAGAGAGTGGATTTAGAACTGATTTACCAAATCCACAAGCAGCATGGAAAAATAATAGATTTGGGAGTGGAGTATACTTAGCAGATTCTCCTGAAACAGCACTAGCAGAAAGACCAGGTGGAACAATATTAAAGATTAATGCTGATATAGGCAAGAATCTAGATGTCACAAATAGAGGAATTATCGATTATGATATGGGTCAGGCTATCGCAAGAGGATCGAGGAAGCAAGGATATAATTCAATCACATTTTTGTCAAATGCAGCAAAAGATCAAGGATTTATAGGTGTCAATACAATGATTTTCGACCCAACAAGAGTATCAATACAGGAGGTATTACCATAATGAATTATTGTTTACCAGATATACCTAAAGTTTATTGGATTAAAAAAATTACTTATAGATGTAAATTATGTGGTCATGAGTCTGAGTATCTTGTTCCTAATAGTAATGATATAGTAAAATACAAAGAAAAAGATGGAACAGCGATTAAATGGCTACCTACCTATGGAAAAGGAGGTTATCTAGATTTAATTTGTAAACTTGTTCCTAACCATAAATTTAATGACCCAATAACAATGAAAATTGCAAAGGAATTCAATTCTAAATTATGTAACTTCATCGAACCTAGTTTGAATGGGAAAATATTTACTATAGATGATAATTCAAATCTTTGTGATAAATGTAATTCAAAGGAGTTGCAGTATATTCGAGAATGCATACTTACATCTCCAGAAATAAACTGGTTAAAAATATCATGTGATTTACTAAAATAAAATTATAAAAATTGTGCTAAATTCAAATGGTAGTAACAGAAAAAGATTTGTTGCTACCATAACTTTTGTTGCTACAGTTTCATCCATGGGGGGAAGTAAAGCTGGTGGAGTATGTAACCCTGTAGAAGTTGAAGGTTTAAGAGTTACAGGAAGAACTATTCCCAATAATTTAAATGAACAGATGGCTATGGAACAAGTTAAATCAAACCCTTTAGAAAATGCAAAACAATTACCTTTTATGATGAATGACGGAAGGTGGTCAGCTTCAGAAGGATGGACTAAAATGCAATCAATAGTTAAAAATTCTGATGGTAGTCAGACAGTAATACATTTTGATTATAATAAAATTACAGGCGCATTTGATGATTTCAAATTTAAATAGAAAGAGGATAGTTATATGAATAATATTATTTTTGAAAAGGTATGGCAGGATTCAGAGCTAATTGAATTAAAAATCACTGCTAAATCTGAATTTGTTACAGCATATCAAAATTGTTATATTCAAAATGACAATGTAGATGAAATATCAGAAAAGATTTGCCGGTTTTCTCGATTATATAATGAGGATTGCTATGTAGAATTTGGTAAAAAGAGTGGAGATTATACTCCGGCTTTTTCTATGAAAATTATGAAACCTGATACATCTGGTCATCTAAAAATTGAGGTTGATGTGGAAATTGATGATATAAACAATCGTTCACATAGGTGCTGTTTTTATGTAGAGAGTGAATTAGGTGCTATAGATAGGTTAGGTGTAAAAATTAAGAAACTTAAAGATGATGATGTTGGATGTATAGTCTCATTGTATTATAATGAATTATAATTATAGGAAACATTTTTATAGGTTAAAGGTTAACATTACAAAATAAGTTTAAACTTAAAAACGATAAGAAATTGATGTTAGTATAATATTGTAGACACGAAAAGCCGAACACTTTAAAATAAAGAAAAAGAAGGAAGTGTTAAAATGGCAAGAGGTCAAAAACAATATACAGAAGAATTTAAGAATAAAATAATGTGAAGATTTAGCTATAAAATTTGCATAATTTGTTCAACTCTTTGAGTCCAAGATATTGACATAGATCCAGGTAGAATTTATATTTAAAATAAATCATGAAGAACATGATAAAATATTCTAAGTTATAAGTAAATGCGGTTAAGTCGTTAATTACTGATCAAATATATAATAAAAACGAATTTTTTATTCCCGAATTATTCCCGACCTAGTCCGACTATAATATATTTTGAAAAAAGTAACTTATGCATAAGAAACCTAGTATTTTCAATAC
>JAJYBA010000188.1 GCA_021779235.1 Bacillota bacterium | reverse complement strand
GCCCAGATCTACAACCGAGCACATACTTTACAAAATGGTCACTAGACTTCTAATTATATCACATATACTTATGGACTTCCAATAAGAACCTTTTATGAGCTTACTTATGATACAGTTATCCTCAACTATAGATTGTCCATTTTATTCTCAATTCTCGTAAGTTCACCAAAGATGCTAAGCCATGATTGGAAGTACTCTTCTTGCTAAGAGGCAAAAAAGGAGGCAAATTTATTTTGCCACCTTTTTTAAAAATGCATTTATAGATTTTGTAATATATTATATCATTGCACTGTTAGGCATTAGTTATAATTTAATTTTGTAATTATACAATGTAATTATATAATTGGTAAACATCAACTTTTAGTTGATGTAACCCGTATAATAGTTAAAAATCATTTTTTCTTGAATTGCTTATTATCTAAAATCATAACTCCTGACTTATCTTCATTTGCTGACTTCTTTGTGTGATTTACAAGTTTTATAATCTCCTTATAGGATTGTTTTGCTCCCTTTATAAGCAAGGGAACTCCAATAAAATCAATTTTTAGCCACCTAGAAAAGAATCCACCAAAGGTCATTGGTAATGGAACAGTTGGAGAGGTATTGGAAAATATAATTTTCTCTTCCAATACCTCTTGTTTATGAAGCATGGAAGATAAATTAAATAGTCCTGGAATTAAAACCTTTGAACGTCCCCGACCTACAGCATAGACTTTGTTGCCCTCTTCATCATTACCATAATAAAAAAGTTCTCCACAATTTCCATATACTAACTTATTGAAGTTAGGTAATTGCAATATTTCATCCTTAGTTGGTTCTCTGGTTTCATCTAGCATTTTTAAGTGATAAGCAATTGCTAAAATAGATGAGTGGGTTCCTCCATAACAATTATATATGTATATCATTTAGATCACCTGATTTCTTATTTTTTAGTTTTGTTTTAATAATTGTAGTATATACATTAAACATTGATATTAAACATTCTTTGAGCACACTTCTCTAATGCCTTAAATATTACTACAATCCTTTATACATAAAATGAATATAACCTTACCACTAGCAAACCTAATCTCTTAATAATTTCATTGATCTATGTGCACTTCCATCAGCATTAACAATATCATCATCTGTAAGGCCTGCCTCGACTGCAATATTATAAGCTTTACCAAAATACCCTACATCCTCTGATTTGTGTGAATCACTTCCCAATGAAAATTTAACACCCATATTTTTTAACTTTTTTATTGTTTCAATATCCATATTCCTATGACTTCTGTTAATTTCCAAAGCAGTATTTCTTAGAGCAGCAACCTTTCCAATTTCAATAATATCTGGATTAACATGCTCTAAAGGATGATTTAAGATGGTAATTTCATATTTTTTAATAGCATTAATTGCAGCTTCTGTATAATTCCACAATAAAAGTGGATTTTGTACTGCTCCAGGATGATAACCCACACAAATTATGTCCAGGTAATCAATTACTTCATCTTTAATATCTATATCCCCTTTTTTATTAACAATATTACCTTCTACTCCAAGAAGAATCTTAAAGTCATTCTCCTTCAATAATGAACTCTTATTAAGATCATCAATTAATTTACGTAATTCTTCATATTGATTTAGTTTCATGCCGAAGGTAATATGTTTATAGCCATGGTCTGTTATGGCAATTTCTTTTAATCCTCTTTTTATTCCAGCTTTAACATTGGATTCAATACTTCCTTTTGCATGTTCCCCCATAATAATATTTAATAAGGGAATATGTCCCTTTGCAATATTAGTATGGGTGTGATAGTCTGCAATAATCTTAAAACTCATTTTATCTCCTCCATGGCTTAATATCTTTTAATTAGCGGTTTCATTATCAAATTGAAAAGCTTCTTGTATTCACCTATGTAAATTTCTTATGTTTGTTTATCAACTAGTTTTATTTTGCCCATATTACGGGATAATACTTATCCCCTATGAACAAAAGAAATATTACTTGACATTTTCTCCTTACAATTGTAATCTGTAATTAGATTACAATTGTAAGGAGATGCATTTTCAATGGACAATATCACATTTAAAATTACAGATGCAGAATGGTTAGTAATGAAAGTTGTTTGGCAAGAATCACCCTTAACTGCATCTGCTATTTCAAAAGAATTAAAACTGGAAACGGACTGGAATCCCAAAACAGTTCAGACCTTAATCGGTCGTTTAGTGAAAAAAGGTGCTCTTGGCATAAAAAAAGCTGCCTCTTTAAATGAATACTATCCTTTAGTATCAAAAGAAAACTGCATGCGAAAAGAAACAAAAACCTTTCTACAAAAGGTATATGGAGGTTCTCTTAAGGTCCTTATCGCTAACTTTGTAAATGATGAGACCTTAACACCTAAGGAAATTGAAGAATTAAAATCCCTATTAAATGAAAAGATAAAATGACGGAGGATGTGAATGTAAATGTATTTAACAGAAATATTTCGTCATGTTGTCTCTTTATCGCTACTTGGCAGCATTTTAGTTATTGGTTTGTTAATAATTAAAAGACTGCTCAGAAGAAAGCTAAGTGCAAATTTACAATACTGCATCTGGTTTCTTCTTTTTATAAGGCTTGTTATCCCTTTTACACCATCAACACCATTAAACTTATTTTATTATGTTCCCCATAATCAACAGGTAAGTGAATTAACACAAATATCAAATTCTATTACTAAAGAGGAAACTTCAACCGCAGCAAGTGAACCAAATAAAAGTACTGTAAATACAACCAGTGAAGCCATGAATGAAAATAATAAGCATACTGCATTTTCAAGTGCTGTGTCTTGGTTTAACTGGCAAAGCTCGGCCCTTGCTTGGATGATTGTAACTTGCATTATTTACCTGTATCTTCTTTTAGTCAACTTGAGACTTTTAATTAATAATAAGAAACTTCCAGTATGCGTTTCCAAGGATATCTTAGAGCTTGTGCAGGAATGTAAAAGTATGTTAAAGCTCCACACTAGCGTTACTTTAGTGTATGGTGATTCCCTTAAATCTCCCGGGATTTTTGGGATATTTAACCCTAAAATTATTATTTCTCCTGAGATAGTTAAAAAGTTGTCTCCCGAAGAACTACGGTACATTTTCTTGCACGAGCTCAGCCATTTAAAACGCCGTGATCTGCACATTAATGGCATATTGCTCTTGGTTCAGGTTATTTATTGGTTTAACCCCCTTACTTGGTATGCACTAAGTCTTATGAAACAGGATTGCGAAATGGCCTGTGATGCATTAGCTTTAGGCACATTAAAACCGGAAGAACAAAAAAGCTATGGACACACCATTATCAGTCTTTTGGAA
>JAJYBA010000028.1 GCA_021779235.1 Bacillota bacterium | reverse complement strand
TACGGGATCTAGACAATTATAAAGTAGATTTTAACTCTTGGAAAACTATACTTGTAGACTTAGCTGATAAGGTTATAGAAGTGGAGAAAATACAAACAGAAGAGGAACTATATTGGAATAAAAAGCTCAAAGGTGATGTGGATGGATTCTTAGAAGAAATAAATGAATTTTTCCCTTGGTTTGATTTTCCTCTTGAAAAAAGTTTTGGTTTAGAGATTAATAATTCTTTAAGGAGCTTATTAGAAAATACGACCTTAAATAATATCCCAGAAAAAACAACTAACATATTAAATATGTTAAAAGGTAAATCAAAAGATAATGAATCTTTATCAAGATTGAAAATTCAGCTACAAAACACAAAAGAAAAATCTGAAATGATTATTAGTAGCATAGAGAGTTTAAAAGAAAAACTAAACTTTATAGTAGACGCTACGGATTTTAAAATGTTATATGATGAAGACAGGGCGCTATTTAGTATTGGGTATGACGTGGAGAATGATAGTCTAGGTAAGAGCTACTATGATTTATTAGCTTCTGAGTCAAGGCAGGCTAGTTTTATGGCTATAGCAAAAGGTGACGTTCCTAAAAAACATTGGTTTAAGCTTGGTAGATCTATGACTCTTATGGGAAAAGGTAAGGGATTAGTTTCTTGGAGTGGGACCATGTTTGAATATATGATGCCCCTACTTATAATGAAAAATTATCCAGATACAATGTTAGATGAAACTTACAAAGGTGTAATTGAGGCACAAAAGCAGTATTGTAATGAAAGAGGTGTGCCTTTTGGAATCTCTGAATCTGCATTTTATAATTTTGATGTGAATTTAAACTATCAGTATAAGGCATTTGGAATAGCAGGGGTAGGCTTAAAGAGAGGGCTAGCAAATGAATTGGTGGTTTCACCATATTCTACTGTTATGGCACTGCAAACGGATTTTAGAGGGGCTTATGATAATCTTAAAAAACTTACTGATGAAGGCCTAGAAGGAACATATGGGTTTTATGAAGCTGTAGACTATACTAAAAACAGAATATCTAAAGATGAATCAAAGGCAATTATTAAGTGTTTCATGATTCACCATGAAGGAATGAGCTTAATGGCTTTAGATAATGTATTATTAAAAAATGTTCTCCAAAAGAGATTTCATGCACTACCAAAGGTCAAAGCCACAGAGCTATTACTTCAAGAGAAAATTTCTAAGAGAGTAGTATATGATAGAGAACATAAATTTAATGTATCAGGCACTTCTATGGGAAAACAAAAGATTATAGTTAGAAAATATACTACAGCAAACACAGAAACACCAGAAACACATTTAATTTCAAATGGAAGCTATTCTCTAATGATTTCTAATAGTGGAGCAGGATACGCTTCAAGAAATAGAACTATGATTTACAGATGGAAGGAAGATGTAACTAAAGACAATACAGGTATGTTCGTGTATATCAAAGATGTGGAGGAAAATGAATACTTCAGTGCGGCTTATGAACCTTGTAAAAAAGAAGGAGATAACTATGAAGTGACTTTTTCTCTAGATAAAGCTGAATTTACAAGAAGTGATAATAATATTACTACTCGCACAGAAATCACGGTGTCTACAGAAGATGACTCAGAGGTTAGAAGATTAACCATTACAAATCATGATACTATGAGTAAAAATTTAGAAATAACCAGCTATTTAGAAGTAACTCTAGCTCATTATGATGCAGATATAGTGCATCCAGCTTTCGGAAATCTATTTGTAAAGACAGAGTATATAGATAACCCTAGCTGTATCCTTGCAACGAGAAGACCTAGAGCTAAAGGAAAGAAACAACCTTGGCTTATGCAAACTGTTGCAACTCAAGGAACTACAGTAGGAACTATTCAATATGAGACTAGCAGAGCTAATTTCATAGGGCGTGGTGAAAATACAATACATCCTATAACCATGAAACGAGACTCGCTTTTATCTAATACTGTGGGAGCGGTGCTAGACCCTATAGTAAGTATAAGAAGAAGAGTTAAAATAAAACCTGGTGAAACTTGCATTATAGCCTTCACTACAGCTATAGCTAATAGTAAAGTGGAAGTAATAAATTTAGCTAAGAAATATAGTGAACTTCATAATGTAAATAGGGTGTTTGAATTAGCTTGGAGCCAAACTCAAGTTGACATGAAATATTTAGGTATAAAATCTACACAAGCAAATTTATATCAAGTAATGGCTTCTAAAATTTTATTTTTAAATTCTACCTTTAAAGAAAGAGAAGAATATATAAAAGGGGTAAAGAAGGGTCAATTTACTCTTTGGGGATATGGTATTTCAGGAGATTTACCAATAATTCTTCTAATAGCTAGAGAGAGTAAAGACAGAGATTTAGTTCGTCAGCTTTTAAACGCCCATGAATACCTAAGCCTTAAGGGATTAAGGGTTGATTTAGTAATAATAAATCTTCAAAAAACTTCATATGATCAACCTCTACAAACTGATATTAAAGATTTAGTAGGCAGTAGTCATTTAAGAGATAAAGAAAATAAACCGGGGGGAATCTTTATACTGAATAAAGCTACTATCATGGATGAAGATATAGAGCTTTTGATGGCTATAGCTAGAATAGTTATAGATTCTAGCAAGGGAATGCTAGTATCTCAAATTAAGAATAATTATGAGGGGATAGAGAAACAACCATTACTAGAAACTAAAGAAAATGGAGTTACCTTTACGCCTCATAAGTTTAATATGAAACCATTAGAGTACTTTAATGATTTAGGAGGCTTTAATGTAGAAGATGAAAATTACACTATTTTGCTCAAAGATTTCAATAATACACCAGCACCTTGGATAAATGTTATTTCAAATGGTGATTTTGGGTTCCATGTATCGGAAGTTGGGTCAGCTTATACTTGGCACCTCAATAGCAGAGAAAATAAAATTACTACTTGGTCTAATGACTGGGTAAGTGATGAATGCTCGGAAGCTATATACTTGAGAGATGAAACACAAGGGAATGTGTGGAGTATTACACCTAAACCTATAAGAGATGGTGGAGAATACTTAATTGAACATGGTTTTGGATATTCAAATTTTAAGCATGAAGCCTTTGGAATCTTGGGAGAAGTGACAATGTTTGTACCTATGGAGTATAACCTTAAGCTTTGTAAGATAAAACTTAAGAATAATAGTGATGTAGCTCGTGAGTTAAGTTTAACTTACTATGCAGAGCTTGTAATGGGCGTTGTGCCTCAGCACACTGCTGAGCACATTGTTACTTATTTAAATGAAGAACAGAAATATATATATGCCACAAATTCTTATAGTCAGCATTTTGGTAAATTAAATGCTTTCTTAAAATTATTTGGTGGCGAAGATGTAAGCTTTACTGGTAATAGAAGTGAGTTTCTAGGTAGAGGAGGAAGTGTAGAGAGTCCAGAGGCACTAAAGAGAATAAGGCTTTCAAACAATGTAGGAGCAGGACTTGATCCATGTCTTGCAATTACTTCGAAAATTCACTTAGAGCCTAATATGGAGATAGAACTCGTAGCTATGTTAGGTGAAAATGAGAATTTAGATAGTATTTCAAACATTATTGTGGAGTTTGAAGATTTTGAAAAAGTGGATAGTGAACTCAAAGCAGTGAAGGAGTATTGGGATAGGCTACTTCATACGTTGCAAGTTAAGACTCCAGATAAGAGCATGGACTTAATGCTTAATGGATGGCTAATGTATCAAACTATAGCCTGTAGAATATGGGCAAGAACTGCTTTTTATCAATCTGGTGGAGCTTATGGTTTTAGAGATCAGCTTCAAGATGTTATGCCTTTAAGTTTCCTTGAGCCGAGTATGACTAAAAAACAAATCCTATATAGTGCTTCTAGACAATTTGTTGAAGGTGATGTGCAACATTGGTGGCATCCAGTTGTAGATAGCGGAATAAGAACAAGATTCTCTGATGACTTATTATGGCTACCTTTTACCACTATGGATTATATAAAAAATACAGGAGATTTTGCTATTCTTGATGAAGAGGCTGAGTATTTAATGGATACACCATTAGCTGAAGGTGAAGACGAAAGATACAATATTTCAGGAAGAGCAGATTTTAAAGGCAGTATATATGAGCACTGTATAAAAGCTATCGATAGAGGTCTTAAATTTGGTCCACACAACATTCCGCTAATGGGAAGTGGGGATTGGAATGATGGAATGAGTACTGTAGGAAACAAGGGAAAAGGTGAAAGTGTATGGCTAGGATGGTTCTTATATGATATACTAGATAATTTTACTCAGGCCTGTGCATACAAAAAAGATGATGAAAGACTGAAGAGATATAAGGAAATGCAAGAGTATATTAGAATAAATCTAGAAGAAAATGCATGGGATGGTAATTGGTATAGGAGAGCTTATTTTGATGATGGAACCCCACTGGGCTCATCTCAAAATGAAGAGTGCCAAATAGATTCTCTATCTCAATCTTGGGCAGTTATATCAGGAGCTGGGAGTAAAGAAAGAACAGCGGAAGCTATGAAGTCTCTAGAGCATTATTTAATAAAAGAAGATAAGGGAATGATCTTCCTTTTAACTCCACCTTTTAGTAAATCTGCTTTGGAGCCAGGTTATATCAAGGGCTATGTGCCTGGAGTTAGAGAAAATGGAGGGCAATATACACATGCTGCAACTTGGGTAATCCTTGCCTTTGCTAAACTTTCACAAGGTAATAAAGCAACTAAGCTCTATAATATGATAAATCCTATTAATCATACAAAAACCCTGCCTCAGTGTGAAAAATATAAAACTGAACCTTACGTAATGACTGCTGATGTTTATGGAAAAGAACCTCATGTAGGGCGCGGAGGGTGGAGTTGGTATACTGGAACTTCAGGATGGATGTATAGAACAGGTATAGAAGCTATTTTAGGATTTAAACTAAAGGAGGGAAAAGGCTTTAGCATTGAACCTTGCGTGCCAGAGGAATGGTCTCATTATGAGATTATTTATAAAAAAGATAAATTTGAATATGTGATTGAAGTTAAACGCCAAGGAGAAAAAGGTATTTGGTTAGATGGTAATTTATGTGAGGATGCATTAGTTCCATTTATTGATGGCGTGCATAAAGTAGAGGTTATAATTTAAAAAAAACAGATGGCTTTTTGAAAAAGTCATCTGTTTTAAATTTTGGAGGGTATAATATTTTTTAAAAAATAGCTATTTAATTATTAGTTTTTAGTAAAAAAACAAAATTAATCTTGTTTATCAAAATCTTCATCAAAAAATTCTTCTCCACCGTAATAGGTATAGTCAAATTCCATATTGGATATATTCATAGCAACTATAGGGTCAGTTACTGGATCTGGTAAATCCGTAGAGTCCTTTGCGGAATAGGTTCTTATATCGCTAGGTTCGCGATCATAAAAATCTCTTTCATGAGGTGCGTAAGTTACTGTTTTGTTTTTAAGCATATTAATGCCTCCCTTTATATTTATATAATATAGTCTTCCACAGAAGTGAGAAAAAAATGAAGGAAATATAAGGCACATTAAAAAATTATTCTTGCATATAATAAATTGATTTAGCTTAAAATATATGAGTAAATAAAATTTTTAACAAAAAAGAGGAAAAATTTTAAAAATGTAGAATATATAATTATTATCAATAAATAATTGTTACAGATTAAAAACATAGTAAGTATTAGTAAGATTCTAAAATTTAAAGGAGGAATTAAAAATGACTGAATTAAGACAAATTTACAAATGTGAAATATGTGGTAATATAGTTGAGGTGGTTCATAAGGCTGGAGGAACTTTAGTTTGTTGTGGAAAACCAATGACACTTAAAGTAGAAAATACTCAAGAAGCAGCAGTTGAGAAACATGTACCTGTAATTGAAAAAATAGAAGGTGGAGTTAGAGTTAAGGTTGGAGCAGTGGAGCACCCAATGCTGGAAGAACATCATATTGAATTTATTGAAGTACACACAGAAAATAAGGTGTACAGAAAATACTTAAAACCAGGTGAAAAGCCAGAAGCAGAATTCAAATTAGAAGAAGACGTGTTATTCGCACGCGAATACTGTAATTTACATGGACTTTGGAAAGCATAAAATTTCAAATTATTGTTGACAATTTAAGTAAATAGGAATATTATAATTTAAAGAGTTTATAATGTTATAGTCTTTGATGAGAAGTAAGTAAATTTAAAAACAGATTTACAGAGAGTCGTAGAGGATGAGATTACGATAATTATGTTTAAATTGAATGGGTCTCTGAGGCTCGGGATGAAGTTTAGTAGTCCTTGACGTAAACCTTACGTTACAGAGGTAGGATATCGTAGTGTATCTGTTTGAGTGGAAGCTTTAGTATGCTTCTAAATATTAGGTGGTACCGTGTATATGCGCCCTATGGATTTATCCATAGGGCTTTTTTTATATTATAGAAATGGGAGATGATTAATTTGGAAGGAAATAAAAAAGTAATATTTAGTGGAATTCAGCCTTCAGGAGACTTGACACTCGGAAATTATTTAGGTGCTATAAAAAACTGGGTTAAGCTTCAAGAGGAATATGAATGTTATTTTTGTGTGGTGGATTTACACGCCATTACAGTAAAACAAGAACCAAAGGATTTAAGAAAAAAAACCATAGAGATGTTAGCTATTTACTTAGCTTCAGGTATTGATCCTGAGAAAAACACAATGTTTATTCAATCACATGTGCCAGCTCATAGTGAAGCTTCTTGGCTTTTAACTTGTTCTACTTACATGGGAGAATTAAATAGAATGACTCAATATAAAGATAAATCTAAAAAGAATGGAGAAAGTATAGGAGTAGGTTTATTTAACTATCCTGTGCTTATGGCAGCAGATATTTTATTATATCAAACGGATTTAGTGCCTGTAGGAAAGGATCAGCTTCAACATCTTGAGCTTTCCAGGGATATAGGGGACAGATTTAATAAAATGTATAGCGACACCTTTGTAATTCCTGAGCCTTATATAGCTAAAGTAGGGGCTAAGATAATGGACTTACAAGATCCAACTAAGAAAATGTCTAAATCAGAAGAAAACCTTAATGGAAGTATTTTAATAATGGACCCACCAGAGGTTATAAGAAAGAAAATAAATAGGGCAGTTACAGATAGTCTAGGGATAGTTAAGTTTAATGATGAGCAATTAGGGGTTAAGAACTTAATGACCATACTAATGACTATAACTGGCATGTCTATTGAAGAGATTGAAACAAAATATGAAGGGTTAGGTTATGCTCAATTTAAAAAAGATGTAGCGGAAGCGATCGTTTCAGAACTTGAACCTATACAGATTAAGATTAAGGAATATGTAGGTAATAAGACTTATTTAGAAGAAATTTATAAAAAGGGTGCAGAGAAAGCTAATTATGTGGCTAATAAGACATTAAGGAAAATGCAAAAGAAAATAGGATTTATACCAAGGTAATAATCCAGCAATAAAGGTAATGAAGTATGCAATTTCTCCTATGTGCCTTGCAACCGAGCTCGAAACCGAAAATTCGATTAAGAAATTCTAATCTTTTGCTCATGAAAAATCCTCTATCGCTCACACTCGGCGTCCTGCCTCGGGTTCGCTAGACACCTCTGGGTATTCCTTAGGGGCACATAACAATTCTCAATTGTTATGCGTCCTGTCAGTCTTACGAGGATTTTACATTCGCAAAAGAAGAATTTCTAAATCGAATTTCAATAGTTTTTTCGCTTCTTGTTGCAAGTCACTACGGAGAAATTTCATACTTATTATTATGTTACGATTTAAGTAGACCTCTGAGTATTCCTTAGGATCACATAACAATTGTTAATTGTTATGCATCGTGGGTAATGTAGTAAACTAAGAGTTTGTAAAAGTCTTATATACTATCCATCACACTCCTATATGATTTGATATTCATGATTATAATTTATGTATTCACTTTGAAATCTTTCAACACCGACTCCCCAAATCTTTTAGCCGGCAGGCTGCGAATTTCACCTATCATTGAATTGAAAATAAATATGTATAATTGTATGAGCTTTCTCCGGAGTGAATTACAATAAGGTGTGCAGAAACATTGAAATCCCATTTAGAAATTCTGATTTTGCATTTCGCTCAGAGAAAATTGTATGCTTATTTTTATGTTTCTAAGTGAAAAAAATAAGGGTATGTTTAAGAATATGCACTTAATAGTGCAGCTTTTGTTGTGTTAGAAATCAAAATTACGCTTAAACAAAGTCCAAAATAAAGTCTTTCATCAAACCATAGGCGTAATGCTATTTTAACATTACGCCTACGGCTTTTTAATAGATTTCCATAAAGAATTGTATATAAAGTAATTCTCATTCCTTGCTCTTTCTAATAATAAGACTTTATGTCAAAAAAAATTCAGTATTTGCCTGCATAAAATAATCTATTATTCACTAAATGACTTTAAAACATTTATATAATGATTGGCTTCTCTAAGTACATGATCTGCTAACAGTGGAAGGATTACTGATTTAATTTTACAACCTAAAAGCCCTTCAGTTGCTTGTGATTTAAAGTCTCTAATTTTAATAGCTTCTTTTAAGGTGTTATCTGTAAGAGTGGACATATCTAATGAAGATTTGCTAATAGCAGATGCTTGCTTTCTCAGTGCTTCAAATTCTTTTCCGAAATTATTTGATATATCAAACAGTTCCACTTCAGTAGGATCTAATAATCCCCTAATAAAGTAGGAGTGCTCTGACATTATTCTATTCCAGAAGGTTTCCTGTTCAAACATTTCTCTCTTCATATCTGTTTCAATACCATTTTGTAATCTTGTTAATAGCTGTTTAAAGAAAACTGCTTCTCTGAGTACATGATCTATTAATAATGGATAAGCAGTAGTAAAAGTCTTACAGGACAAAACATCATTTTTAAGATTAGTTTTGAAATTAATAATCATACTTATTGCTGCTAGAGAATGATTGTTTAACATATAAACATGCTCTGTTAGCATTGATATATTTTTGCTTCCTATGTTAGTTGATAATGAATTCTCCATGGAAGTTATACTTGAGTCAATAAAAATTCCAGTTGCAAATTGGGTTGCTCTTTCGGCATCCATAGTATATTTAGTAACTATTTCATTTGCCTCTAATATTCTAGGAGACACTACTCCTTCTGATAGGGATATTGCAAGGGAGAGCAATCTGGTAAATTCATTTTTAAAGTTATCTGCTTGGCTGATTAAATTCATATCCTTTATAGCGAATGCTGCTTCCAAGAATATGGAATGTTCCTTCATTATTCTTAGAAAGAATAAGTTTAATTCTAAAGACTGATTAATGAATTTTTGTTTTGAAATCATTTAATACTCCTTAATTTATTGTTTATATCATTATTATTATATTCATAGGCGATGTATTAGGTGAGTAAATTAAAGTGATATTTATTAAGAACAACGAATTCTGAAGAAAAACATATTTTTTTATGCAGTGGATCTAGTACATTCCTACATGTTTTTACCTTTATGATTATAATTCACCTTTATTAAGGTTAAACCATATACAAAAATTATAATATCTAGTGTTTTCAATGCCCTAATGCCTATGGAGATGCAGGACATTTTTTTATTTTTACTATACAAGCTTAGTTGACAGATATGCTCATAAAAGCTAAAATCAATAGGTAGAGAACTTAGAGATAAAAATATTAGAATTACTAGGACTGCAGAGCGTGGTTTTAGGAATATATATTGATATACATATTAAAAACTTAAAAAAGGAGAGAGATAACCTTGGTGGATTACATAAAAGAGATTCAAAAGAGAAGAACATTTGCTATAATTTCCCATCCGGATGCTGGTAAAACTACACTGACAGAAAAGTTATTATTATATGGAGGCGCAATAAGGCTCGCTGGATCAGTTAAAGCTAGAAAAGCCTCTAAACATGCAGTTTCCGACTGGATGGAAATAGAAAAACAAAGAGGTATTTCGGTTACGTCTTCAGTTATGCAATTTAATTATAATGATTTTTGTATAAATATACTTGATACCCCAGGGCATCAAGATTTTAGTGAAGATACTTATAGAACCCTTATGGCGGCAGATAGTGCAGTAATGGTTATTGACGGTGCAAAAGGAATAGAGGAACAAACAAGAAAGCTATTCCATGTATGTAGTATTAGAGAAATACCTATCTTCACCTTTGTTAACAAGATGGATAGAGAAACTAGAGATACCTTTGAACTTATGGAAGAGATAGAAAATGAGCTTGGAATTAAATCTTACCCAATAAATTGGCCTATAGGTTGTGGGGTAGATTTTAAAGGTGTTTATGATAGACGTACAAAGGAAATCATTGTTTTTGATGATGGAAAGCATGGTCAAATAGAAGCTAAAGAGACAAAAATTAGTGTTGACGATGAAAAAGCAATTGAATTTATTGGAGATGCACTATACGAAAAGCTTATGGAAGATATTGAACTTTTAGATGTAGCAGGAGATGAATTTGATTTAGATAAAGTAGCTGCAGGAGAACTTACCCCAGTATTTTTTGGTAGTGCCTTAACTAATTTTGGGGTTGAGCCATTTTTAGATAACTTTTTACAATTAACCTCAGCACCATTATCAAGAAATTCAAGCATAGGAAAAATTGATGTTTTTAGTAAGGATTTTTCTGCCTTTGTATTTAAAATTCAAGCTAATATGAATAAAGCTCACAGGGATAGAATTGCTTTTATGAGAATTTGTTCTGGAGAGTTTGAAAAAGGAATGGATGTTTATCATATACAAGGTGGTAATAAAATAAAACTAGCTCAGCCACAACAGTTTTTAGCACAAGATAGAGAAATAGTGGATACGGCTTATGCTGGAGATATTATTGGAGTTTTTGATCCAGGTATATTTAGTATAGGAGATACCTTATGTGCTTCTTCAAATAAATTTAAGTTCGAAGGAATACCAACTTTTGCCCCAGAACATTTTGCAAGAGTGAGAACGGTTGATACCATGAAAAGAAAGCAATTTATAAAGGGAGTAACGCAAATAGCTCAAGAAGGTGCAATCCAAGTATTTAAGGAACTCCATATAGGCGTTGAACAAATTATAGTTGGGGTTGTAGGTGTCTTACAGTTTGAAGTATTAGAGTTTAGACTTAAAAATGAATATAATGTAGATATTAAAATGGATAGGTTATCATTTAAGCAGATAAGATGGATTGAAAATAGTAATATCGATATAGAGAAACTTAACTTAACTAGTGATACTAGAATAGTTAAAGATTTTAAGGATAGAGACCTATTAGTATTCCAAAATGATTGGGGTATTAGTTGGGCATTAGATCATAATAAAGGTCTGATTTTATCAGATGTGGGTAAAAATAACGACTAATAAGAATCAGTTTAAAAATAAAAGAAAAATCTCTTGAAATAATTTCAAGGGGTTTTTCTTTTATTTAGTAGTTTTCTTCACATGGTTTTTCTTCTGCTAGATAGAGCATCAATTACAAATATAATTGCAGCCATTATTAGTAGAACATTAATTAAATTTCCACCTATGCTCAGAAGTATTCCAATTAGCCAAAATAACACTACAAATCCACTGAGCCAACGTAAAAAGGTCATATTTCCACCTCCATTTATCAAAATAACGATTTAATAGAAACTTAAAAATACTCTAAAGTAGCTTAATTTACTAAAGTGAACTATATAGATGATTAATAATGTACATTAACATCGGGACCTCAAGAAAAACATCTTAATTAAATAAATAGTAAATATAGTATGGATTACTTTAGCAAAGTATATACAAAATGTAGATTGGATTACATAACCGAAAAGTGTATGCATACATTTGAAAAATAATAGGTATTGTATATAATGATATTAGAGCGACGTTGCAAATTATATTAAAGATTAAATTGTAGGGGGAGAAAGATGGAAAATAAAGCATCATCAATTAAAACAATTGACATAGTACAAATTGGAATTATGGCTGCTATTGTATACATTGCAACATATCTAATACAAATACCTGTGGGAAGCAAGGCTGTATTTCATGCAGGAGATAGTATGGTATATTTAGCTGCCATATTATTAGGAAAGAAAAAGGGCGTTATAGCTGCTGCACTGGGCATGACTATATTTGATTTAACAACGCCTTGGTTCTATTGGGCACCTTTTACATTGGTAGTGAAAGGCGGAATGGCATACCTTACCGCTGTCATTGCATACAGGAAGGGATATAAAGGCGATAATTTATTGAATAATTTATTTGCAGTTATAGTAGCTGGTGTATGGATGGTTGTTGGATATTTACTTTCAGGCTTTGTAGTATATACATTAACATCTAATAATGCAATGCTAGCATTTATGGATGTTCCTGCAAATATAGGTCAAGTTATAGTGGGGATTGCCCTTGGCTTGCCATTATCCTTTACTTTAGTTAAGTACAATAAAAAACATGGATTTATAAAATAATAAAATAATAAAATAAATTAGTAAAAAGGCTCAGAATATAAATTATATTTTGAGTCTTTTTTTATATCCTATTAGTTTTAAAGTGCATAATTTAATTATTACTACCTCTTATTCTAAAATAAAATATAGTGAAAATTATTGTAGGTATTACTATAAAGGTTATTAAAGAAAAGTAGGAGTATATATTTAATAATTCATATAGAAATATTACTTTGGCAGAAGTGAAAAAGGATACAATAAATACAAATAAAGTTATAATATATATGGAATATTTATTAAGTAAAGAAAGTTTTTTTAATAAAATTAATGTAGCATTTAGAGCCAATACATATTTTATGAACCATCCTCCCACCATTTGAAGCATTACAAAAAACTCACCACCCTCTAAAAACCCAAAATAACTAACTAACTGAGTTTGTATAAGCTTTGGATAGTTAATATTTAGCACTCTGGATATTCCAAAAGTAGTTAATACGCCGACGTTTGCTACAATTTCCATTTGTATTACAACTAGTATTGCGATAATAGAATGTTTTATAATTTTAGATTTGTTATACACTCTAGATAAGAATGGAATACAAATACTTATACCGCTATAACAGCTAAGAGCTTTTATTATACTCAAAATAAAATTGGGGGTGACACCATCAGCCATTATGGGAAGAAGGTAACTGAGTTTTTTATATTTTATTGTAAGAATTCCTAGGTTTATTCCTGCTGTCATAATAAGACATAGACCTATAATTGTAACTATAATTATTGTTCTAGTGCCTTTCTTTGTAATATAAATAGCAGGTATTAATATAAATAAGAGAAAAAACCAAGTAGGAGTATCTGCGAGCATATTTACGTGCAAGGCATTTGCTTCTACTGAAGAACTTTCTATTAAACTGATAATTAAGCTTAGGATAAATAGTATTAGAAAAATGTCTCCCATAGTTTTACCTAAAGCTTTATGGTATATTTCATCCATATTATAGCATTTCCCTTTTTTACAAACGTAAAGTAAATAAATGAAGTAAAGCAATAAGAGGATAGAAGCAATAGTGACAGCAATCCAGGAATCTCGGCCTCCATTTTTAATAAATATATTTGGGTAAGTTTTCATTGCCACAATAGAAGTGCCCCAAATTATGAATATTAAATGCTTTGTATTTAACTTATCCATTTTGTGTCTTTGCCCCCTCCTTATTTCACTTTAAAGTTATGTAATAAAAATTACAATATCTTAGTATTATTTCCCAATTTCAGAATATTAAACTTTATTATTACAAATAATAAAATGGGTGATTAAAATGGAGAAAGTGAATATTGAATATATTAAAGAAAAATTAAAAAACAGTTATGATGTTAAATATAGGGAAGTAGAAACTAAACTAGGAATAATATTTGGTGTATTTATTGATGATATGTGTGATTCTAAATTTATTAGCGAGTATATATTCAAACCACTAATACAAAAAAACACTTCACTTGTAGATGTAGAGTATATAAAAAAAGAGGTATTATCTGCTAATA
>JAJYBA010000187.1 GCA_021779235.1 Bacillota bacterium | reverse complement strand
AATCCAGCCTGGAAAGGGCTTGAAAGATATATTGGGCAAGTTGTTGCAGATAAATTTAGAGATCTTGATATTAATATTATGTGTGATTATGTATTGGCGCTTATATATGAAAAAGGGCAAAAGAAATATAGTTGGGATAACAGTGGGTTAGAAGGTGAAGCTTATAATGAAGAGCTTCTTAAGCAATTGTCAATTATAAGCAAAGAAGAGCTTTCTATTATTGTAGGAGGACGAACATTAACAGATTTAGATTATTGGAAGAGTAAGAACTACTTAATTGTTGGAGTTAAGGTAAGTGACGAGGTAAGATGGAGTAGACTTATTTCTAGAGATGGAGAAACCATTGTAAATAATAGCAGTTCTGAGCATAATACTGAGGTTGATGTAGCTCATATAATAAATGATCTATGTCATGAGGTTATAATAAATGACGGAACTTTGGAAGATTTAAAAATGGAAACAGAAAGTTTACTGAATAAATATAATCTCTAAAAAAGGTGACACTAACATAGTAAAATGAAAGTAAATAACAGATAATAGTTAATAATTTTATACAAATAAATAATAGGGGACAGCTAATATAAATTATTAACTGTCCCTAACCATTTACTTTATTATTTATTGCTATTTGACATCTTTACTAAATCCTTTATTTTTAAACGTCTACCGTAATGAAGTATAGCTGAAGAATATATTTTTATAGAAATCCAAGCTATAAGAGTAATTGTTATTACCAAGGAGAATAGGGAAGCTACAATTTGCCAAGTTGGAACGTCTGTAGCTAAAATTCTACAAGGCATGGAGAAGGGAGCGGAAAATGGAATGATAGATGAAACAATTGCTATAGTGCTTTTTGGCACTGCAAGTGTAAAGTATCCCATATAGAAGGCTACCATAGATATCATAGATATAGGCATAAGTGAGGAATTAACATCTTCTGCCTTGCTAACAGTAGCGCCAGCAACAGCATTCATCATAGCATATAGGCAATAACCCAATATAAAGTATACAACAATCATTATAATACTAAAGGGTGTGAAGCTAGAGAAATCAATCATTTGACCTGCTATTTTAAAATTCTCAGGAAAAGTCAATTTATAAGTTAGTGTACCAGTAAGTACAACCATGAATAGTTGAATTAATCCAAGTAGTCCCATAGCGGCACTTTTTCCAAGAATTATTTTTGATGGTTTTGTTGAGGTCACAAGGAGCTCCATTACTCTTGAAGTTTTTTCAGAAGCTACAGACATAGCTACTCCATAACCATAAAAATAAATTGCAAAGAATAGAAGCATACTTATAACAATGCTTGAAATATAGCTATTCATTTTTCCTTTTCCTAGTTCCTCGGTATTAAAGGAAATATCACTTTGTACTAGGGCAGATACGTTATCAGGTACATTAGAAGCCTTTAACAAGTTAGTTACAAAAGTATTTTTTATAACGCGACTTATGCCATTAGGTTCTGGACCACTACCGGCTTGTTTAACTAAATAATCAAAAGTAGGTACACCATTTTTCTCATCTAAAATTAATAGAGATTTATTTTCTTCTTCCTTAACTTTGTTTTTAAGTGTCTCAATATTAGTAGCAGGTTCAGATTTAAATTCGTACTCAGAATAAACTATGCCAAGCTTATTTAAATCGCCCTTTAGAATATCTTTAGCGTCAACTACAAACACAACTCCCTTAGGAGCTTGTTTATTAGTGTCACTACCCTTTGTCTGCTCCTGTGTTTTAGTTTTTCCATCATTATCAAAGCCCTTTATTATAGCTGGTAAACTTATTATTAAAACAGTTAAAAGCAATGTAATTACAGTTGAAATAATAAATGATTTTTTTCTCGAATTTTCCTTAAAGGTATAGCCTAAAACCGTAAGAAATTCTTTCATTATTATTCACCAACCTTTTCAATAAATATTTCATGAAGAGAGGGTTCACGAATTTCAAATTTATCAAGCCTTATTTTTGAAGCTATCATTTTTTCAAGAAGAGTATATGCTTCTTCATCAGATTTAATTTTAAGCTCGTACCCAGTTGCGGTCTTTGATATAAGATTTATACCTTGAGTCTTTATAAGAGTATCAATTTCTTCCTGACAGTTCACCGTAAGATTAGTTCTGCCATAACCAGCCTTTATTTCTTTAAGGTTTCCCTTAAGAACCGTTTGCCCATTTTTTAATATTACAAGATCCTGGCAATATTCTTCAATGGATTGCATTTGATGGCTGGACATAATGATGAATTTACCCTTTTCGACTAATTCATAAATTACACTTTTAAATAAATCAGTATTAACGGGGTCGAGACCACTTAGAGGTTCGTCTAGAATAATTAATTCAGGGTCGTGTAGAATTGCTGTTATCAATTGGATCTTTTGTTGATTACCTTTAGATAATTGCTCTGATGTAGAATTTGAGTATTCAGATACCTTAAGCCTATCAAACCAATAGCTTAAGACTTTTTTTATTGACTTTCCATCCATTCCTCGAAGTTTTCCAAAGTATGAAAGCTGATCTACTACCTTAGCCTTAGGATATAAGCCTCTTTCTTCTGGTAGATATCCAAATTTTACACTTTCCCTTGTTACAGGCTTACTATTCCACTGAATGCTTCCACTATCCTTCTCAAGAATCCCCAAAATCATTCTTATTGTAGTAGTTTTCCCTGCACCATTTGTGCCAAGTAAACCGAATACACCTGGCTTATCAATTTTAAAAGAAATATTGTCTACTGCGGTTTTTTCACCGAATTTTTTTACTAGGTCTGATACATCTAATGCCACATTACTTACCCCCTTATATTCCTTATTAGTACATAACTGTTATTAACAGTTATGCCTACTGTATTCCTTATTAGTACATAGCTGTTATTAGCAGCTAAACTTCCTTATTTTTAATACATTGCCATTATAGCATAATGAGTAAAAAAAACCAATATTATACATAAAGATTTGCCACCTACCTGGCAAATCTTTATGTATAATATTGAAGATGATGAACAACTGTACTGGTTATGATTTAGTCTGTATTGCTAAAATAAACTTTGAAATAGAAGATGTGAATTAAAAATATTGATACTAAAAAATAAAAACTGTCACAGAAATATCTTCTGTGGCAGTTTTGTGGTGGTAAGTAGTTTAATTGCATATAACAAAAAACTAATCTATTATTTGTACTTTTAAGTATTTCACACCCCAATCACAAGCCTCTTCACGTGTATTGAAAAACACATCTATAAATTTCCCGACTACACCAGATCCTTCATCAGCTGCGATGGCATAGCCGTATCCTTCAACATATACCTTTGTTCCTAGCGGGATAACATTAGA
>JAJYBA010000186.1 GCA_021779235.1 Bacillota bacterium | reverse complement strand
AGCAATGGAAGCAGAACTTTTAATTTCAGAAGGGTTCATTGAACCGCACTTCTTTGCAGGGTTTTCTGGGGGACGAAAGAGTGTCCTCCCTGGAGTGGCATCAGCAAAGACAGTTATGGCAAATCATTGCTCTGAATTTATAGCAAGTGAGTACGCTAGGACGGGAGTTATTGTAAATAATCCAATTCATAGAGATATGATTTACGCAGCTAAACAGGCAAAGCTTGCCTTCATATTAAATGTTGTTATTGACAGTAATAAGAATGTTATAAATGCATTTGCAGGAGATAGTGAACTTGCCCACGCTGAAGGATGTAAATTTGTTATGGAACTTGCATCTGTTAAGGCAGTTAAAGCAGATATTGCAATATCAACTAATGGAGGATATCCTCTTGATCAAAACATATATCAGTCTGTAAAAGGTATGACTGCAGCAGAGGCAACTTGTACTGAAGGCGGAGTCATAATCATGGTGTCTGCTTGTAATGACGGACATGGGGGGCAGTCTTTCTATGACAATATGGCAAATGCAAGCAGTCCAAGAGAAGTTCTTGATAAGGTCATTAAGGTAGGAAGAAATGATACTGCACCAGATCAATGGGAGTTTCAGATTCTTGCACGTATATTGGATAAACATACTGTGATTCTTGTTACGGATATGTGTGATACTGAAATGATAAAGAAAATGCATATGCAGCATGCAGCTACTTTTGAAGAAGCACTTGAAAGAGCTTTTCAGATAAAGGGAAAGGATGCAAAAATATCAGTAGTGCCAGATGGAGTTTCAGTGGTAGTAAAATAACCTTCAAAGTAGTTATAACTTTAGTTTTATGGATAGAAAATTAAATGAAAAGTATGCTTAATACTTAAATTAGCATACTTTTTTGTTTTTAATTTTATATTGCCCACTGCAATAGGTTTTATAATATGTTTTTGTGCTATAAAATAAAAGATTACACCACTTTACAAGAAAATTAACTAATGTCCTCTAAATAAATTAAGGAATTAATTGCCTCTAAAGCTTCTTCATTAATTTTGCTCTTTTGTATCTTTTGCACGAAAGTGCCTAATATTAATTCTTTTGATATTTGGTAAGAAACGGCATTTTTAGTTTCTTGGGGACTTTGAAATTTATATTTAGAAAAAGACTTATGGATAAAAGGTAATATAACCACAAAACTATAGGCGATAGCCAGCAAGTTAGTGTAATTTTCTATTGCTTTCTTATTTCTTACCATATAGTTACCAAAAGACCAAAAGAATTTATGTTGATAGAAAAACACTTCAATATTCCATCTAAATTTGTATGTGAAAAATGGAATTAGGTTTGGTTTATTTATATCAGTCTCTGATTCAAATACAACATAATTTTTAAAGGCTTGTATATTTGATGGCTCTACTGAACAAACGTAAACCCTAACAGATGAAAAGTTATCTACATCAGTAGTTGTTACTGTTACTAAAACAGGTTCATCGAACAAATTTGTCAAAACCTTTTTAGTTGCAATGTAGTAATCTTCTTCTTTGGTGTACTCGAAGTCTCTAATATTAAGCTTTAGCCCTTTCTTTCTTGGGCGTCCTCTTTTTCCAGTAGGCTCTGAACACAAATCATATATGCTTGTATCAGAACGTACTGCCCCTATAATAGAAACGTTGCTATAGTTTTTCAATAGGTTTAAGAATGGTCTTTTGGTGTACCAACTATCACATAGCACTATAACTTGAGAGTCTACTAGTAATGGCATTATATTTTGTATCATCTTACCTGCTATTTCAAGTTTAGTTTCACTTTTGTCATAGAGTTTATACCCAACTGGTAAGGTAATATATTTGATTTTGCCACAAAATAGTATAGGTATATTTATAACCAATGATACAAAGCAGTGGCCATTTAGGAAAGAAGTACCATCATGTTTTGTATGGTCAAAAAGTTTACTATAACAATCAAACTTATCTCCAAACTTAGCTTGAAGGGTGTCATCTATAATCAAGAATATAGTTATATTAGCCTTAAGTTCTTCGGGGATAAGTGACACTGCTATCTTCACCGTTGCGAACATTAAGCTCTCTACCGAGAAGCTTGTATATGATAAGAAATAATAAAAGCTATTAAGAACTTTATTCCAATACTTGCTTATGAAATTGTCATATATAAATTTTATGGAACGAACTTCTTGGATAGAAAGTATAGCAGTAACAAGTAAAATAAAAATATGGAAGCTCCGCTTTTTAAATATGGAGCGATATTCACTTAAATAAATTTCTAATGTTTTAATTGTTGATTTTTCGTCAATACTAATCATAGTACCAGATACCTCCTATCAGTGCTGGATTACTCAAGATTAGTATTGGTAATTAAGAGGTATTTGGTACGTTGTATTTTTTGGTAAGTCTAAATTACTTGTAAAGTGGTGTATTGTTTTATAAACTCAATTATATGGAATTGTAATTCAGTTCTTTTTAGAAGTCTCATTTATATATCTTATGTTAGTTTTATAAAAATATAGAATATTTATCTAAAATGGTGTAAAGTATTCGTACAAACAATCCGATATTTTAATGTTACTAAAATTTCATTCTTTTATCATAAGATAAAAATTATTTAAGGTAGGTGGACTGTATTATGAATAAAATTAAAGATATCTCAATCCGTACTCGTATTATGTTTCTAGTTTTTTTGGCTATGTTATTTTCAAACTTAGCAGTAGTATTTACCTTATCCTATAACATGTATCATAACCTTTTTCAATTAATAACTGGTCAAGCTGTTACAAAAGCTATAATCTTTATTATTGTTTTTCAATTACTTGCAGCTTTATTATCTGAAACCCTTCTTATAAAGCCTTTAAAAAAAGGTATCATTCTTGCAGATTCCATTGCAAATAATGACCTTTCAGTTAATATAGAAACTCTCCAACAAGGAGAAACGGGCCAACTGATACAATCTCTTTTAAAAGCAAAAGACAATCTGAAAAATCTAATATCAACAATACAAAAATCTTCTGGACAAGTTACTCTATCCTCTGAAAATTTGAATGTAATAATTAATCAAGCAAATTCTCAGGTAAATGGAATTAATGAAGGAGTTAAAAGACTTATATCTAATTCCTATCAAAATGCAGAAAGTATAAAACTAACTTCAGTTGCATTATCTGAAATTACTGGTAATTCACAGAAAACAGCTGATCTTGCTTCTAAGATTGCAGAATATACAAAAGCTGTAAAAGATGCAGCTGAGGACGGTAAAAACTCCGTTGATTCTATAGTTGGTGCTATAAATGATCTTGCAACTAACTCAAAAGATGTAAGTAGTGAAGTACTTGGCCTTGAGAATCAGAG
>JAJYBA010000027.1 GCA_021779235.1 Bacillota bacterium | reverse complement strand
ATTCTCAATCTGGTGATTATGGCATGAAGGTAACACCCGTTCCCATACCGAACACGAAGGTTAAGCTTCAATGCGCCGATGGTACTGCAAGGGTGACCCTGTGGGAGAGTAGGTCGTCGCCAGGTAAACATGGTTTACTAGCTCAGTTGGTAGAGCACATGACTTTTAATCATGGTGTCCGGGGTTCGATTCCCCGGTAAGCCACCAAAAAAGCACTTCTTTATGAAGTGCTTTTTTTTATTTCCATTGTTCGGCCATATTATGAAATATCTCAGCTTTTTTAAATTGACCTTGTCTATTATATACAATAGATATCAATTCATAAATTTCAGGAGTATTCGGGTCGGTAGATAAAACTACTTTTAAACTATCTAATGCCTTTTCTAAGTTGTTTTCAGATATTAATTGTTTTATAGTCATTACTTGGCATTCAGTATTTTTGGCATATGCATCTTCTTCTGTTATCATTTCATTAAGAATAGTTTTAATCTTATCGGTAGTAAAGGGTTTCTGTAAATAAGTAAAGGCACCAAGTTTGGTACAATCCACCGCATTCTTAACTGTAGCAAAAGCTGTCATAATTACTACAGGAGTAATTATTCCTTTAGCTCTAATTCTTTTTAGAACCTCTGTACCGCTTATTTCTGGCATTTTAATGTCTAAGAATATTAAATCTACAGGTTCAGTATCAATTAATGATAGCGCTTCATGACCGTTAGTGGCCATCAAAACTTCAAAATCATTTAGTTCAAGATAAATCCTTAGCAAGGTACGAATATTCTTTGTATCATCTACAACTAAAGCTCTTTTCATAGTAGCCCTTCTTTCTGGAGTGAAAAATTATATTATTAAATCGTCATCTTCGACATTGTAATATTAACGATTGTTGAACAGATAATTATAAGGCAGAGGTATACCAATATTGCCTATTAACATTTTAAATATACTTATAATTGATATTTTGAGTTTTAATATTAGTATAAGACTTTTATCAATTATAAGCAACTAGAAGTGGTATGTATAAGTTCTAGGAGTTTAAAACACTATACACCTTTTAATAACGTTCTTATACTCAATTATGAATTTAGTACTATGAGCAAAACGAAGGAAAACAAATATAAACAAAGAGTGCAATTGCTATATCATTTAAACCACATATAACAAATAGGATAATGATTTTAAAAACAGTTGCGCAAAGTTGCAGTATTCCCTAAAATTGATTAAAATATGCATGAGGCCTTTGAAGTTAATAAAAAGTTAATATTAACTTACTAAAATTTTAATGTGGATATAGGTCTATTTTAAATTTAAAGATACATTTTAATATAAAATATTATTTTTTTCTTAGCATAGCGTAAAACTTAGCTAAGTTATTATTTTTTTAAAAACAAATTCAAGTAAGGAGAACATATTATGTATATTGTAATAATAGGTTGTGGTAGATTAGGCAGCGGACTTGCAATGGAATTGTCTAATGATGGTCATGATGTAGTAATAGTTGATAAATACGGAGAAAATCTGGAGCGACTTGGAAGTGGCTTTAATGGAATTAGACTTAAGGGAGTAGAAATAGATAACGATACATTGATGGAAGCAGGAATAGAAAAAGCAGATATATTTTTAGCTATGACCCCAGCAGATAATATAAATATTATGGCTAGCCAAATTGCTAAGAATATATTTAAGGTACCTACAGTAATAGCTCGAATTTTTGATCCATCAAGGGAATTTATTTATAGAAAACTAGGACTACAAACTATAAGTCCAACAGAACTCGGTATAAATATAATTAAAAACAAAATAATAGATAAAAATTCTATAGATACATTATTGATATTAAACGATGATGTGTCTATAGAAGCGATTATAATAAACAAACTTAAGTTTAATAATGTTTTAGAAATAGAAGATAAGTTTAATTGTAGGATATGCGCTGTTTCGAGAAATGGAGAATTTATAATACCAAACAAAAATGAACTATTAAAAAAGGGCGATAAAATAATTTGTAGCATAAGTAAGGAAAATAAAGAGAAGTTAGTAAAGACAATAATGAAGGGGAGCCTTATATGAGAACAATAGTGGTTGGTGGTGGAAAGGTAGGGTACTATCTTGTTAAAGCATTAAAAGAAAAAAAGCATCAAGTAGTCTTAATAGAAAAAGACATGGAAATTTGTGAAAAGATTGCTGAGGAACTTGAAGTAGATGTAATATGCGGTGATGGTTCGGACGTTGAAGTCCTAAAAGATGCGGGTATAGATGAAGCTGAAGTAGTAGCTGCAGTAACGGGAAAAGATGAGGAAAACTTGGTAATATGCCAGATGGCTAAAGTGAATTTTAATATTAATGAAACAATAGCTAGAATCAACAACCCTAAAAATATAGCAATTTTCGAGGCACTAGGAGTAGACAAGACTGTATGCAGTACACAAGTTATTTGTAATTTAGTTGAGGGAGAATTTAATAGCGAACCACTAAAAATAATAGAAAGCATAAATAAAGGAGAAATGATATTAGTAGAAGCAAAAATAGATAAAGACAGTGCATGGAAAGATAAATCTATAGGCCAACTAAATATACCCAAGGAATGTCTAATTCTATCAATAGTAAGAAGTGAGAAAGTAATTTTTCCGAGAGGCTCTGTAGATATAAAAGAAGGTGATAAAGTACTTATTATCACAAATACAGATAAAAAAAATGATGTAGAAAAATCTATAATTGGAGGCTAAACATATTATGACTAACAAAAAAATTATAGGTGGGGTAATTACAGAGATAGGATATACACTAATATTTTTATTTATTTTATATTGCATTAATATGATTTTAGCAAGGTGAATATATGAAAAAAACAATAAAAAACTTTGATAATTTTAAAATAATAAATTTTTATGTAGGATATGTAATCATTGGGACCGCAAGTTTAATGTTGATACCTATATTGACCTCATTGATATTTAAGGAATGGAGTACACTTTTTGATTTTATTATTAGTATAAATATAGCTCTTAGCTTAGGTATATTTCTTATGCTTACAGGTAAAGACAAAGTTGAAAAAGTAAAGGTACAATGGAAGCACGGATTAATTATTGCATCTAGTTCATGGCTTATATTAATGTTTTTATGTGCGGTGCCTTATGAGCTTAGTGGAAACACCATATCTTTTTTAGATGCATGTTTTGATGTTATGAGTGGATTTACTACCACAGGACTTGTACTTACTCAAAATCTTGATCATCTTTCTTTAGGTTTAAATATGTGGAGGCACATGATTACCTTTATTGGTGGACAAGGTATGGTAGTACTAGCTTTAAGTTTTATGGTAAAACATACATTAGGTGCTTACAAAATGTACGTTGGTGAAGGCAAGGATGCAGAACTCGTGCCTAACGTAAAAAATACAGCAAGAATCATCTGGAAAATAAGTGTTGTATATTTAATTGTAGGTACTATTATGCTTTGGATTGATGGAATGTTTATAGGATTACAACCTGTAAGTGCTTTTTTCCATGGATTGTTTATTTTTATGTCTGCATGGAGCACTGGTGGATTTGCACCAATGTCTCAAAATGTTCTGTATTATCATAGTCTTTCTTATGAGCTATTAACAATGATCTTCTTTGTCATTGGTTCTTTAAATTTTGCTTTACATTATGCAGTGTGGCAAGGTGACAAAAAAGAAGTATTTAAGAATATTGAAACACAGAGTTTTTTTATTACAGCTTTAATTATATCTTTTTTTACAGCTTTAAAACTAACAAGTTCAGGTGTATATAGTAATGGCATAATAGTTTTCAGAAAAGGTATATATAATGTATTATCGGCTCATACAACTACAGGGTTTGGAAATCTTTATGCTAGACAGTTTGCTACTGAATGGGGAGATTTTTCTGTGGTTATGCTTATTATAGCTATGCTTATTGGTGGATCAGCTTGTTCTACGGCAGGTGGGTTTAAGGGACTCAGGGTAGGCGTGGTTTTTAAAAGTATAGTTGCAGAGGTAAATAAATTATTAAATTCTGATAGAAAAATAAAAGTATTTAAGTTCCATCATATAAAGGAAATCGTTTTAGAGGATGCAATGGTGAAATCCGCTTGTCTAATAATAATATGTTATGTAATATTATTTTTTATAGGCACTGCACTTGGAACCTATTATGGATATCCAGTGTTGAGTTCAGCTTTTGAAGCTGCGTCAGTTACTGGGAACGTAGGATTATCCATTGGGGTTACCGCGCCATCAATGCCAACTTTATTAAAGATATATTATATACTTGCAATGTATTTAGGAAGACTAGAATTTATATCTGTGTTTGCATTAATAGGAGTTACATTTGGAGGCATTAAGAAATTATGGTTAAGACTTTTAAAACAATAATATTAATAGGTATCTTAGTTTTTTCTTTTTCTATAACATGTATGGCGCAGGAATATAGTAATTATAATGAATTAATCGAAAATGGAAAAAAGATTGATAATAGTAAAATTACACTAAAAGGTGAGGCCATTGGGGAATGCATGAATAGAGGTAAATATTCCTGGGTAAATATCAGTGATGGAAGCACAGCTATGGGAATATGGATTAAAGATGAACAAGCTCGAAGCATAAAAAACTTTGGTAAGTATGGTTATAAGGGAGATATAGTTAAGATAAATGGAACTTTTAATAGGGCCTGCACGGAGCACGGCGGTGATATGGATATCCACGCAATCTCAGTTGAAATTATAGATGTTGGGGGTAGAGTAACAATTCCTATTAGTAACAGTAAAAAAGTTATAGCAACAATATTAACACTCATCACACTTATTTTAGCTTTTTCATATGTGAAATTTACTAAAAGCACTTTTAAATAAGGTGCTTTTTTAAAATCTCAAAACTAAAACTATAACTTGGTAGTTTAGTGGAAAAGGCATTTAGTACATTGTATTTTTGCAATTGTAAATTGTTTGTAAAGCCATGGGATATAATATTATATGAGAATATATTCCTTTAAGATATAACAATAAATAAATCTAAACAATATGGTAAAACCACAATTATTTATAATTTATGTTCAGATACAGTAGCAAGGAGATGGAAAGTTTGGAAAAAGTAAAATTTTACGAGAGGTTTTTCAAAAAGTTCAATGAGTATAAATATAGTGATTATGAAGAAATTAAACCTGAAAGAATGATAATTACCAATGCATTTAAAACTATACTAATTATGAGTTTATCCACTATATTATCTCTGATATTTAGAAAAATTGGATTTCATGAATCAAATGTAATAATAGTATTTATCTTAGGGGTATTATTTGTATCAAGAAGCACTGATGGATATGTTTATGGTATTTTGGCGGCCATAATGGGAGTGCTGACATTTAATTTTTTCTTTACTATACCATATTATAGCTTTTCAGCTTATAGAGCGGACTATCCAGTAACTTTTGCTATTATGTTGATAGCTGCAATTATTACGAGCACTTTAACTTCCAGGATTAAAACACAAGCGAAAATATCTTCTATACGTGAAAAGCGGATGCAAGTTTTAAATAAAATTAATAAATCATTGCTTACAGCAAGAAATAAAAACCAAGTAGTTGAATTTTGTGGTGATAACTTAGTTGATATGTTTAACAGAACTATTATGCTAACTATAGTAGATGATAAAAACAATTTACAAAAGCCAAGTGTTTACAATTTTGATAATCAATATAGTGGCGATATTTTTGAGTCTGAAATAGAGCTAGATGCAATTGAAAAATGTTTTAAAACAGGAAAAATCGTGGGTATTGAAGCTGAAATCTCTATAAATAGTGGGGGGTATTATCATCCAATTAAAGGGCAAAATAAAATACTTGGGGTTATTGGCATAGCTTGCTTGGAAGAAAATACTTTATCAGAGAATGAAAAGATTCTTTTACAGTCAGTTTCTACACAAATTGCTTTAGCTGTTGAAAGAGAGGATTTATATGAAAAGAAGAAGCAGATAAATTTAGAGGCGGAGAGAGAAAGGCTTAGGGGCAATCTTTTAAGATCAATTTCACATGATTTAAGAACTCCGCTAACAGGAATATTAGGGTCTGCTTCTACTATTAGTGATAATTATGATATACTTGATAATGATACCAAGAAAGAACTTCTTGAAATTATTTATGAAGATACAAGCTGGCTTATTCATTCAGTTGAAAATATATTAAGCATGACACGAATAGATGAAGGTAAGCTTGAGATTAAAAAGGATGTAGAGGTTGTTGAAGAAATTATTGCTGAGTCTATATCAAGGGTTAAAAGATTTTCAGGCAATCATAATATTAAGACTCACTTACCAGAAAGTATGGTTATATTATTTGTTGACGGGTTATTAATAGAGCAAGTTCTTATTAATTTAATTGATAATGCCATAAAGTATACACAGAGTGATTCTATTATAGAAGTTAAAGTTATAGAAAAGGAAGACGATGTGATTTTCGAGGTATCAGACAATGGAAAAGGTTTGTCAAAAGAAGATATACCAGCTATATTTGATAGGTTTTATACCAAGAGTAAGGGTGATTCCCTAGAAAAGCGAGGTATTGGACTAGGATTGGCTATTTGTAAGTCTATTATAGAAGCTCATGGTGGAAATATGGAAGCTTTTAATAACTCTTCTGGTGGTGCAACCTTTAGATTTAGTTTACCTGCAAGAAGGAGTGATAAAGATGGATATGAAGTCTTTAGTTTTAATAGTTGAAGATGATAAGCCCATTAGAAAATTTATGCAAGTTTCGCTTGAAGCACAGGGATATAAGTGCATTGAAACTGAATTTGGAAATGAGGCTATAGCACTTATTTTTTCTCATAATCCAGATATAATAATTTTAGACTTAGGATTACCTGATATTGATGGACTTAATGTTATTGAGAAAGTAAGGGAGTCTACAAAAGCCAAGATTATAGTTGTTTCAGCTCGCGGACATGAAAGGGAAAAAGTTGAAGCCTTAGATAAAGGTGCAGATGATTACCTGACAAAGCCGTTTAGTGTAGCAGAGCTTTTGGCTCGAATTAGGGTGGCGTTTAGACAATTTAATCAAGTTAATAATGCACAAAACAATGTGCAATTAGAATTTAAGGTTAAGGATTTAAAGATAGATTTTGAAAAACGCAGAGTTACGATTTTAGATGAAGAAATACATTTAACACCAATGGAGTACAAATTAATTCAGTTAATGTCAAAATATGCAGGACGTGTGTTAACTCATAAATATATAATTGATGAAATTTGGGGTAGTTATTTTGAGAGTGATACACAGTCGCTTAGGGTGTTTATGGCTAATATAAGAAGAAAAATAGAAAAGAACCCTGCTGATCCGGAGTATATCATAACGGAGGTTGGAGTAGGATATCGGTTAGTAGATGAATAATCTTTCAAAGATGAAGTTTTTGGCTTCATCTTTTTTTTATAAAAAAATAAGATATATTTGTCTTAACATAAAATTTATACAGAGATTATCCTCTTTATACTATCTTTATTTTATCTTTGTTAGAATGAATGCATAAGGTGATTAGTCACAATATGTATATTGGTAAAGTAATATGTCCAATTGAAACAGTATAACTTTAAGCTATAGACACAAACTAAAAAACAATAAACTATATTCTAATGAACATACCGCAAAATATTAATTATTTATGTAAAATATGTAAATAATTAAGAATTTTTAATTTGAAGGAGATGACGTAAATTTATGATGGATGTAATATTCATAGCAGTAATAGCGCTTTGTTATTTAGTGCTATTACCGTTTATTAATTGGTGTGAAGCACAAATAAATAAATAAAAATCAACATATTACTTAAAGTTATAATTAAATGGAGGATGCTATGAAATTTTTAATTGTAATCGCGATATTATTATTTTTGTATTTAGGCTATGCATTGTTTAATCCCGAAAAATTTTAAAGAGAATAGATGGAGGAAAGTTATTTATGGACATTTTTCAAATTGCATTAACGCTCATAATTTTTGTATTACTTGTCATCCCAACTGGAAAATATATGTATAAAGTTATAAATAATAAGAAGTCTTTTGTAGATCCTGTTATGGATAAGGTAGATAACTTAATATATAAGGTTACAGGAATAACAAAAGAAGAGATGACTTGGAAGCAATATTCGATTGCTTTCATAGTGTCAAATATGGTTATGGCTTTGACGGCTTATATAGTGCTTAGGATTCAAGGAGTTCATTTCTTAAATCCTAATGGTATCAAACCTATGGAGGCTTCACTAAATTTTAATACTATTATTAGTTTTATTACTAATACAAATCTTCAAGACTATAGTGGGGAATGGGGATTATCATACTTAAGTCAAATGATAGTTATAACATTTTTTATGTTTACTTCTGCAGCATCAGGATTTGCTGTTGCAGCTGCTTTTATAAGAGGTATTACTGGAAAAACTAAAATGTTAGGTAATTTCTTTGTTGATTTAGTAAGAGTTATTACAAGGGTGTTACTTCCGTTTTCAATAATAGTAACAATATTTTTAATGGCGCAAGGAGTTCCACAGACTTTTTCACCAAATAAAGTTGTAACTACTATAGAAGGGACTAAACAAGTTATTGCACTTGGACCTGTAGCTTCTTTAGAAGCCATTAAACATATAGGTACTAATGGTGGTGGTTTCTTCGGAGCAAACTCATCACACCCATTTGAAAACCCTACTCCGCTTACAAATTTAATAGAAATGCTATCTATGATGTTGATACCTGGAGCGATAGTTTATTGCTTTGGTTTAATGGTGAAGAATAAAAAGCAAGGATGGGCTATATTTGCAGCAATGTCTATATTGCTTGTAATATCTTTAACGGTTTGCTTTAATGCTGAAAAAGCTGGAAATCCTGCAATTGCTAAGCTTAATATAAGTCAAGCTATGGGAAATATGGAGGGAAAAGAAATAAGGTTTGGACTTTCCGGTTCAACTCTATTTACAACAATTACGACAGCCTTTACCACAGGTACTGTAAATAATATGCATGACTCATTAACACCTCTTGGCGGTATGGTTCCTCTGTGGAATATGATGCTTAATGTGGTGTTCGGAGGTAAAGGCGTAGGTTTTATGAATATGATAATGTACGCAGTACTAACAGTATTTTTATGTGGACTAATGGTTGGAAGAACTCCAGAATTTTTAGGTAAAAAAATTGAGGCAAAGGAAATTAAATTAATATCTTTGGCAATATTAATACATCCTTTTATAATTCTTGTACCTTCAAGTATAGCGCTACTGACTAAGCAAGGCCTTGCAGGGATAACTAATCCAGGCTTTCATGGGCTAACTCAAGTGCTTTATCAATTTACTTCTTCTGCGGCTAATAACGGTTCAGGGTTTGAAGGACTCGCAGATAACACTATGTTTTGGAATGTAAGTACAGGGCTCGTTATGTATGCAGGGAGATATTTCGCCATGGTTATTCTTTTAGCTGTAGCTGGTTCTTTAGCATCTAAGAAGCTTGTACCAGAATCAAATTCTACATTTAAGACAGATAACACTATGTTTACTATAATATTAGTATGTATAGTTTTGATAATTGGAGCGTTAACATTCTTACCAGCTGTAGTACTAGGACCGGTAGCTGAACACTTAATGTTTCATTAAGGCAATAAAATAAAGAAGAGTATAAGGAGTAATATATATGAGTAATCAAGATGGTAAAAAGAAGTTAATAACTAAAAAGATTTTTAATGATGCAGTTAAAGATTCTTTTAAAAAGTTAAACCCTAAATTAATGATAAAAAATCCTGTTATGTTTATTGTTGAAATAGGATTTCTTATAACTTTATTTCTTACTTTTGTTCCTACGGCTTTTGGTGATACAGGTACAAATTTAAGGGGATATAATGGATTAGTTGCTTTTATTCTTTTCATTACAGTTTTATTTGCTAACTTTGCAGAAGCAGTGGCGGAGGGAAGAGGTAAAGCTCAAGCAGAAAGTTTGAAGAAAACGAAAAAAGATACAACGGCTAAACTTTTGGATAAAGGTGGGAATACAACAATTATTAGTGCGTCAGAGCTTAAAAAAGGAGATATAGTTCTTGTTGAAACTGGAGATATCATACCAAATGATGGTGAAATTATTGCGGGACTGGCAGCGGTAGATGAATCTGCTATAACAGGAGAGTCAGCTCCTGTTATGAAAGAGTCCGGTGGAGATTTTAGCTCCGTTACTGGAGGAACTAAGGTTGTAAGTGATTGGCTTAAAATTGAAATTACAGCTAGTCCAGGGGAGTCCTTTCTTGATAAAATGATAAGCTTAGTTGAAGGAGCTTCAAGACAAAAAACTCCTAATGAGATGGCATTAAACATTTTATTAACAGTTTTAACAATGATTTTCCTAATGGTTGTTGTTACTCTACATCCATTAGGCGCTTACGCAGGTGCTAAGATTGCTACGTCCACATTGATAGCATTGCTTGTATGCTTAATACCAACTACAATAGGTGGTTTATTATCAGCTATAGGAATTGCGGGTATGGATAGAGTTACAAGATTTAATGTAATTGCTATGTCAGGTAAAGCAGTTGAAGCTTGTGGAGATGTAGATACCATGATTTTAGATAAGACTGGTACAATAACTTACGGGAATAGACTTGCAGCTGAATTTACTCCTGTATCTGGATGTGATGAAAATAAATTAATGAAATATGCAGTAATATCTTCGTTAAAGGATGAAACTCCTGAAGGCAGGTCTGTAGTTGAGCTTGCGAGTAAACTTGGAGTATCTTTAAATGTAGAGGATTATGAAGAAGCGGAATTTATAGAGTTTACTGCTCAAACTAAAATGAGTGGATTAAATTTAGGCGATGGAACTATTGTAAGAAAAGGGGCTATTAGTAGTATTATAAAAATGGTACAGGAACTTGGTGGTAAGGTTTCAAAGGATTTAGAAGAAGTTACAACAAAAGTTTCTAAGGCAGGGGGAACACCACTAGTGGTTTGTGTAAATAGCGAAATACTTGGAGTTATTTATTTAAAGGATACTGTAAAACCAGGACTTGTAGAAAGATTTGAAAGACTAAGACAAATGGGTATAAAAACTATTATGTGTACAGGGGATAATCCACTTACTGCTGCTACAATAGCAAAAGAGGCTGGGGTAGATGAATTTATTGCAGAGTGTACTCCAGAGGATAAAATTGAAGTTATAAAAAGAGAGCAAGCAGAAGGAAAACTTGTTGCTATGACTGGTGATGGTACTAACGATGCTCCAGCACTTGCTCAAGCAGATGTTGGGCTTGCGATGAATAGTGGTACAGTGGCTGCAAAAGAAGCTGCTAATATGGTAGACTTAGATTCTGATCCTACGAAGATAATCGAAGTAGTAGAAATAGGTAAGCAGTTACTTATAACAAGAGGAGCATTAACTACATTTAGTATAGCAAATGATGTTGCGAAATACTTTGCTATAATACCGGCAATATTTACTATAGCTATTCCTACAATGAATGTATTAAATGTAATGAAACTTGCTACGCCTTCAAGTGCAATATTATCAGCATTAATATTTAATGCAATAATAATACCTCTATTAATTCCAATAGCTATGAGAGGAGTAAAATATAAACCATCAAGTGCTCAAACTCTTCTTTTAAGAAATATATTAATTTATGGCGTAGGTGGAATAGTGGTTCCCTTCGTAGGAATCAAAATAATAGATATGATAATATTTCCACTATTAAAAGTGCTTAATGTAGCATAAGTGCTTATGTAACATAATTGAGGAGGATAAGAAACGATGAAAGTATTAAAAAAGTCAATATTAGTTAGTTTGACGTTGATGTTTATATGTGGTTTTGCATTTCCTACTGTAATGACTGGGATAGGTCAATTATTTTTTAATAATAAAGCTAATGGAAGTATGATAACTGTGAATGGAAAAGAAGTAGGTTCAGAGCTTTTAGGTCAAAAATTTACAGATGTTCGTTATTTTCATGGAAGAATTTCAGCTGTAGATTATAATACGTACAAGGATGGGGATAAGATTTCAGTATCTTCTGGGTCTGCAAATCTTGCACCTTCTAATAAGGAGCTAACAGAGAGAATACAAAAGGATTTAGATGCATTTTTGAAGGCTAATCCTGAAGTTAAAAAAGAAGATATTCCAGCGGATTTTTTAACAAGTTCAGGTTCAGGTCTTGACCCACATATAAGTCCAGAAGCTGCAAAGATACAAATACCAGCTATTTCAAAAGCTACAGGCATTAATAAAAGTGATTTAGAACAAATGGTTAAGAATAATACAGAGGAAAGACAACTTGGTGTGTTTGGGAATAGAAGGGTCAATGTGCTGAAACTTAATATTGAAGTTAATAATAAGCTTCATTAGTAGAGAGTTGAAAGTGGAGAGTTAACAAATAAGTTAGCTCTCCACTTTCAATTTTTAATTCTTAACTTAATCAAAAGATGCAATATCAGGAATTACGTGTATTTCTATGTCCTTAGCATGGCGTAAAACTTTTGTCACCGAAGAACCTCTAATTGCCATTTGCCAAAAGGAGCGGTTAGCATGACCAATTATCAGTTGTGTTATATGCTTTTGTGAAGCGAATCTTACTAGCTCTCTAGAAACACTTTTGCCAGATAAGGTTACAGTATCAGCACCAAGTTGCTCAGCTAATTTAAAGTGGCTTTCTAAGATATCTAAATCTTTTTGAGAAGGAGTAGATGCTAAAGCATGAGTACAGTTTACTGTGGCTACAATCCATTCGCATTTATAACGTTTTGCTATTCGTGCGCCTCTTCTTATTAATTTTTTTCCAAAAGGATTAGCACTTACACAAACCATAACCCTTTCGGCAGTATGCCAGTTTTCTCTAATATTATGTTTTTTCATATACGCTTCTAAATCACTATCAACTTCTTCAGCAATTTGCCTTAAAGTTATTTCTCTTAAGGCATTTAAATTGCCACCTCTGAAAAAGTTTTTTAATGCTCTTGCAACATTCTCTTTTTTATAGATATTACCTCTTTTTAATCTAGATTGAAGTGCTGAAGGAGTAATATCAATAACAACGACTTCATCAGCATTTTCAACTATAACATCAGGAATTGTTTCTCTTACTGTCACACCTGTTATTTGTTTTACAACATCATTGAGACTTTCTAAATGTTGAATGTTTAAGGTAGTAACTACATCTATTCCATGTGCGAGTATTTCTAAAACATCTTCATATCTTTTTTTATTTTTAGAGCCCGGCGCATTAGTATGTGCTAATTCGTCTATAAGTGCTATTTTAGGTTTACGCTTTAACACCTCATCTACATCAAGTTCTTCTAAAATCATATTATTGTAGTTTATTTTTTTTCTAGGTAATATTTCAAGAGAGCCTACTTGAGAATTAGTCTCGATTCTTCCGTGGCCTTCAAGATAGCCTATAACAATATCTTGTCTTCTGCTGAGCATTCTATTAGCTTCATTAAGCATAGAATACGTTTTTCCAACACCGGGAGCATAGCCTAAAAATATTTTCAAATGCCCTTTTTGGGCTTCTTTTTTTACTGCTCTGAATGCCTCTTCTGGTGTAATTCGTTTAAAAGAATTATTACTCATTTATATCAATCCTTTATTTGTAAGATTTTATTTATTCAAGTAAAAGGTTATGAATTTTAAACATATATTCATTATACAAGTATTTCATATTTTTTGAAAATTACACATTAACATTTTACAGTATACGGAAAGCATTGAAATATCACAGTTTTAAAAAAATATTAATGTCAAATCATAAAATCTTAACATAATCTTTATACGACGCGATTTATCTTTATATTTTCCTAACACCATATTTATAGTACTTTTGATAAAATATAAGTATCAAAGATAGAGCGAAAGGATAACTTGAGGTGATTATATGTTAACAAGTGGTAATGAAGAAAGTTCTTTTCAACATAACATAAAACAAGCTATTGGTGCAATAAAATCAAAAAAATATGATTTAGCACGAAAGTATTTATATGCAGCTATGATTGAAAATGACCATTCAGCAGAAG